>JAGLZV010000076.1 GCA_023131215.1 Candidatus Methanophagales archaeon
TTGGTAATGAATCTACCTTATCGAGGGAGTCAGATAGTTTTATCATAGACGCAACACCTACCACTTTCTACGAGCGTGCGACGTTTGCGCTCAGTCCTCTGCCTCTGCATTTAGTGAAACGATTGCACGAGCGTGGCTTCAGGTTACCCGAATACATTATGGAATGGTGGCAGCACTCGGTGACGGAGTAGGCAATAAGTAACCCACCAAAAGTTTTGTCTCCGCCAAATCACAAGCTCCAAGCACCAAAATCCAAATAATATCAAAATTCCAATGCCCAAACCAAACTTTTTGCATAAAACTTTACCAAAAGCGCTTTTAAAGAAAGGTTTGTTTTGAATTTTGACATTAGGATTTGGGATTTTTTTGTGATTTGGTGCTTGGGATTTGGGATTTTTTTTTCATTGTTTACCGCTATCACGGTTTTCCTGCACTTCACCTTATCCCCTTTCCGCACCAGTATATCAAAACCTTCGGGAATGCTCACATCTACGCGTGAGCCAAAACAAATCTTACCCATTCTTACGGCTTTAGCAACCTCCTGCCCTTCTTTCACCTCGCACTTTAGTTTCCTTGTAAAAAACCCGGCTATTTGCACTACTTTTATATCGCCATATTTTGTCCCAAGTTCTATCTCATTTCTTGTGTTGAAATCGCTGCTTCTGAGGAAAGCGGGCTTAAAATTACCTTTCTCGGGAGTTATTCTTTTCACGACACCGTCTAATGGTGCGGCAGTGACGTGTACATTATGAAGATGCATGAATATGGAAATGGTTCTGTTTTCTTCTTCCATCCTTATTACCCGCCCGCTTGCAGGCGAGAGCATATACTCAGTCATTTTTTTTTGAAAATCCCAATATATACCAATACTACCAAAAACCTTTCTTTAAAAAAGAAAGCTTTACTAAAGAAACCATTCTTTTTTCTAAAAAGAAAAAGTGTGTTGACATTGGGATTTTTCATTTTTTGTCACCTCTAACATTTAATGGAATCCATATCTTCCTATCAAGGGCACAAAAACCACATCGCATTTTCTCTCCCTCTCTACTCCATTTCTCTTCTCTATCAGATATAACACCTGCATGTATCTCCCGATGGGTATAACCATTTTCCCGCCTACTTTCAACTGCTCAAGCAACGGTGGAGGCACATCAGGAGCAGCACACGTCACGCTTATTTTGTCATAAGGTGCATGTTCAGGCAGTCCAAGTGTTCCGTCACCAAGCATCACCGTCACGTGCTTATAGCCTGCTCGCTTCAGGTTTCCCCTCGAAAATTCCGCTAACCACCGTATCCTTTCTATGGCATATACATACCCCGCTTCTCCTATTATCTCAGCAATGACGGCGGCGTGGTATCCCGAGCCAGCGCCAATTTCAAGCACTTTTTCGCCTTTCTTTAAACCCAGATAATCACACATCATCGCAACCATGTGTGGTGCGCTTATCGTTTGACCTTCCCCGATAGGCAACGGGTAATCGCCGTATGCTTGATCTCTGAGATGGTGAGGAACAAAAAGGTGTCTTTTGACATGCATCATTGCTTCTAATACCTTTTCACTAACACCATAAGTCCTGAGAAGCTCCACCATCCTCCTCCTTTCTTCCTCATAACCCCTTTCCTCTTCCATTTTTCACCATTCTTCTTTTTCCTTTCCCGCTTTCCTCTCCAGGAAAGAGTAAACCGTGCTATGAGGTGCACCATTAATCAGCATCGCTATTGCCTCATGTGCAGTTCGTATCGAATGCGAATAGCCTATAATGCCTATGGTCTTTCCATAAATAGCGATTTTAACACCTGCCAGGTTCTCTATCGTCCTTCTCGTCCTTCCATTTCGCCCTATTACACGCCCTTTTACTCTTTTCAGCGTCTTTGAAGTGAGATGAGCGATGGAAATGACATCGAATAAGAGAAAATCATCATCAAAGAGTGCAAAAACATTTTCAGGGGAAAAGCCACGGCCTATTGCCTTTACCACATCTACAACTCTGAGCGCCTTTAAGGGGTCCCCACCTTCTATGCTTTCTATGTACACTCCACCTTCATCACTATCTACTTCTATCCGGGTCTTCGATTTTTTCTCTATATCTTCTTTTACGATTCCATTATGCCCGATTAGCACGCCTATTCTATCCTGAGGGATCCTGACATACTGAGATACCATTTTTTACCACCGATTACACAGATTACACTAATTAATCATTTTGCCAACCTTTTGTATTTTAAACTTTGCTCTGCGAAATTTAAGAGCAAGCCAACTTTGCAATTATCTTTCCTCTTTGTATAATCCGAGAAATCCGCGTAATCTGTGGTAGTTGCCATTCCTTTTATTTCTTTATTATTTTCATTACTTCGTTAGCTGAACAGTCTAAACCAAGTTTGTTAAAGAATGTAACGATATTTCTCACGTCACGGTTGAGGAAGGCATCAGCATTAGGATGCTCTAAAAGCAGGGATTGCCCCATATCTATTATTACGGGCTCTATTTCAATTTCAATTTCACCTTCACCTTCAGCCGCATTTACACCTGCAACTTCGCTCTCGGCATATCCTTTCATCAATATGTTGAACTCACTGAGGTCTGCATGCACCATCCTCCCCTTATCATACATGATTTTCATATAGGAAACGATGCGGCGAAAGAGTTCATCGAGGTCAAAATCAAGCTCAAGCACTTCTACCGGGACATCTCTCAACCTTGGTGCTGCTATCCCTTCTTTTCCTATAAACTCCATTATCAACACGTTCTTATCATAAGCAATCGGTCTGGGAACCTTAACTCCAACGTCAAAAGCTCTTTTAAGATTCTTAAACTCTTTACGAGCCCAGGCAAATACGACACTTCTACGGTCTCTCTTTATATTCTCAAACCTCGGGTCGCCAATAATATAGTCAAGCATGGCGCGGAAGTTAGAAGTGCTTATTTTATACATCTTAATCGCTAATTCCTCCTCTTCGGCTCCTATCGCATGAAATATAACGGCTTCCTTACCGCTACTTATGGGACCACCCAACGCTTTTATTATTCCCTTTTTTGAGAATTTATAAAGTATTTCCAAAGTAGGGACGTCGAGAACGTACAGCTCCGTTTTTCTATCTCGAAAGTCCTTAATCCGCTTCTTACCTTTGGGTAGTTGCCTTTCTTCCTTCCGCAGCCATTTCTCTACTTCAAGTAGCCCTTCTTTCTCAGCCATTCTACTTGAGGTCTCTTATATCGATAGATGAGGTCAGCCTTTTCATCCTGAAAGTCCCAGGGAACGATAATTACTACATCCCCGCTTTTAATCCATTGCCTCCTCTTTAACCTGCCGGGGATTCGAGCCAGTCTTTCTATTCCATCTAAGCACTGCACTCTGACTCTTCTACCACCTAACATCTTCTCCACTACGCCTAACACTTCCCGCTTCTTTTTTTGGGGGATACGTACGCGTATTACTTCTTCTGTTCCTTCTACCCGCTCCAATTTTTCATCCTCTCTCGCTCTCCGAACATATTTAATATTTAATTTTCAATAGATATTAAGAGAGAGTAAGGTATTATTAAATTTAAGCGCAAGAGGAGAAGAGATGAAGTCGGGGAAAAGAAGGAAGGGCATTTTATCGCAGATATTAAGAGTTTTATTTTTCAGGAAGAAAACGGCAAAAGTTGGCATCTACGGACCGCCGAATGCGGGGAAAACGACTTTAACGAATAGAATAATCCATACTTTTGTGGATGAGAACGAGGATATAGGGGAAGCTACGGAGATACCACATGAGACGAGAAGGGCAGTCAGAAGGGGCGGGATAATCATAGACCTGAAAGCAAGGTCATTGTTGACCCCAGGCCAAAACCCAAACCCAAATTCAAAGTCAGAGTCAAAGAGAGGAAAAGCAAAGTTGAAGTTGGATGTGGTGGACACTCCGGGATTAGCGACAAAAATAGATTTTCACGATTTCATGGCTTTTGGTTTAGAAGAGGAAGAGGCGAAAAGGAGGGCGAAGGAGGCGACAGAAGGAGTTATAGAGGCAATAAAATGGCTCGACGACATTGACGGCGTTGTGCTCGTGATGGATTGCACTGAAGATCCATATACGCAAACGAATATTATTATCATCGGGAATATGGAAGCAAGAGGCATCCCGTGTATTATCGCGGCAAATAAGGTGGACTTATCGGATGCAGCACCACAAAGGATAATAAATGCTTTCCCTCAGCACCCCGTAATACCCATATCAGCATTGAAAGGTGAGAATATGGAAGGGTTGTATGAGGAAATGGCGAGGAGGTTCAAGTGAGAAGGAGAAATAGCCAATAGGGAATAGCCAATAGGGAATAGCCAATAGGGAATAGTATCCCTATTTGCTTGTTGTCTTTAAAAGTAGGAGGAGATAAGCGATGGAAATAAAGATGGACCTGATATCGGAAGACAAAATAAATTCAATGGGCTCGATGGAGAAGCTAAGATTCGTGCTGGATGGCGTGAAGTCGGGGAATATAGTGGTGTTGGAGGGCGGTTTGACATCAGAGGAGCAGATGAAGCTGATAGAGCTCACAATGACGGAGGTAACCGAGGATTTTCCGGGAATAGAGATGAGTGGGTATCCAACTAAGAGGGGTTTTTTAAATCTAAGAAGAAAGACACGGCTTACCGTGGTAGGACCCGCGAAAATAATGCACACGATAAAGAAGGAAAGGGACTTAATAAGTGCGATGATTTCTGCAATCTGAAACCTGAAACCACAAGATTACACAAGATTAACACAACACTTTTTCTTTTTGGAAAAAAGAAAACCTGTGCTAAAAGAAAAAATATTTAGAGAGAATGCATAAATGTTTGAAATGCGGGAAGAAGTTTGAAAAGCTAACGAAAGAGATGATGGGAGGTTGCCCGGAATGTGGCGGGAATCTTTTTCTGTTCATAAAGGGGGGAGAGGATATAAGCGCAGCGGATTTGGTGGACAGGATAAAAATAGAAGAGAAAGTGCATTTGGAAGGTGAGAGAATAGAGAGCTTAAGGATTTTGAGCCCGGGGGTATATGAACTCAATTTAGATGCCTTGTTGGAGAGGAAAGAGATAATAATGGGGATAAAGGAAAATGGTACTTACGCAATCCATTTACCATCGTTATTTGGAAAAAAGAAGGCAAGGCGTTAGATGAGATTTGGAATGAAGGAAAAAGAACAAGCAAGAAAATAAATTATTTTTTCGACACAGATTAACGCAGATTAACACAGATGATAAAAATCAACTTTCGAAATGTCAAACTTAAATTTAGAAAGTCCGCGTAAATCAGTGTAAATCCGTGTCTTTAATAGAAGGAAGGTAATTGCTCAAAATCTTGTGGATTTCGAGCAATTGAATGCAAAATGCAAATTGAAAAATGCAAAATACAAAATAGGGATGGAAAAGACTAATTTTGACTTTAAACCTTTTATTATCACCGTCTGTCAAATTTGACTTTTGCACTTTGCAATTTTCATTTTTCAATGTCTGGTCAAAATTCCACCGAATTTTGAGCAGATACGAAGGAAGTTATACTTTGTATACAAAAATAAACCTAAACCTTGACTTACTAACTTCCACAGATGAACTTGAGCAGTATTCCAAGCTATACCTACTTCGTATATGCTCAATAAGGAGTGGAAAATCCTAAATCCAAAGCACCAAATCCTAAACAATTTCCAAATCCAAAAGAAAGGTTTGTTTTGAATTTATACCCCCAGATATTGAGCAATTACCAATGTTTTATGGTTAGAAATAGTAAAGTATGCCCGGGAAAGCCTTGAGAAACTTTTTTTTTTTGCAAGCAAAAACCTTTAGGGCAAGCCCACATAGCCTAAGCCGACGATGTAGACGGTTTTGTTTTTCAAGGATAACTTCTCTCTTTTTTTCTTTTGCTCATGGCTTCCAAACCTTTATCCAGTTCACCCGCTCAAAATCGGGATCATTGGTGGCGATGTTTGTTATTCCATATACTTTTGCAAAAGAAGCAATATATGCATCGCTGGACAGTAATGAATAGTCTCTCGAAATTGAAATAGCTTCTCTAAAAATGTTTGACATATCCTCCAGGACTGTGAATTCCGACGCAAATATCTTCTCAAGCTCCTCCCAACAAATATTCAAACTCGGAATTATGCTTTTATCATGTTTCAAAAGTTCTAAAACTTCTCTTGTGTTTCTTGCAAGTTCTTTTTTGATAACCTCTGCTATCATCAATCTATGTAACAGCTCATTCAGGACAATAGTAGGAACGTATCCTTTTATTTCCTTAGATTCGAGCCTTTGAAAAGCTTGTGTGCACGATTCTCCATATCCCGGATGATCTAAAGCGGAATAAACGAATATGTTCGTATCAAACAGAACCTTCGCATTTGATGGAATAGAAGACAGCTTATAAAAGTTCATTGCTTTCTGCAATCTCCTCTATTAATTCCGCATTTTCGAGTTTCAAGGCGCCTCGAAAATCTTTGGCTAAAGATCCAGCTATCACTATCTCCACATCCTCCCCTTCTTTCAAATCCAATCCTTCCAACGGCTTCAATACCTTATTCTCATATCTCGCTTTTACTCTTATTCCCATATTTATCACCAAGATTAAGTTTGTTTTTATGCTTAAAAATCTTTATGCCGCTTGCTCCACAAACAGAAATGTTAATGTCAAAGGACGAAGTCTTTTACCTATTCCTGAATTGGGTATTAATGCTTTCATTCTTTACGTTTTGGTCCTTCTATTTCTTCAAGGTTTCCAAACTTTTACCAGGGTTGTTGAGGAGGTGATATGTTAATCTATTCCAATCAATGAATACCTTTTCACCGCTTGGAAGTGCTGATAATAAGCTCTATCTCCACTTCTTCTCCTTCCTTCAAATCCTGCCCTCCCTATTGGCTTCAAAAAGCCCTCCTCATATATCGCTTTTGTTTTCATTTTCTTCTTTCTTTTTGTTTCTTTGATCAAACTTTCTTTGTGAAAGAAAGTTTGTTTCTTAAACGCTTCAAATGCCAATGTCTTTATATGAGAAGATTCTTCCGTGATGCTCTAAATGCAGCACTGCAAAAATTGAAGTTTCCTTAGTTCATTCCGCACCAGGTGGCAGCTCTTTACCGATATTCGGGAAAATGCTACTCTAATCATGCTTAGCGGGCTTTGTCGTTTCAAAATATTTCTTGAACCTCTCCATCACCTCCGGGTGTTCCGCAACAATATCCATAAAATCGTTATAAAAGAAAATCTCTTGGAAGAAGTGATGATGGTGAAAAGAAGGCAAGGTAAGGGGGATATTCCAAAAATATGAACAGAATAAAACATAATTCAATTTTCATGTCTTCGATAGTTCATAAATAATGCAGTGGTTTATGTTCCTTACAATGAAACGCATTACGTGAATTTAAATCAGTTGCTTTTGCGAGAAGGCTATGCAGAAGCGAGGGATTATCCCAATGAGTTTAACCCTGATGATTGGATGGGTCCCCGGGAATATGTGGCTATTAATCCTTTTCCGGTTCGTTCACATTTGCCAATTCCGGGCTTTGAATTTTTATTTGCTATGAGTGGGGTAGTGGCGGCGATATATTTGAGTAGGCGAGGGAGATAAGATAACGTTCTGCGTGTATCTAAAGTTTCACTTATTGCTTATTTTCATCGAACTCTCTTTTGCCGAAGGCAATTTTGGAACCCGTTGATTTCCCTTTTATCCGCTGTTATATGAAGTTGCGAGTCCATCATTTTGATCTCCTTATACCTTTAAAGATATTCCACATAGGAACTTTTTTAATATATTCTTTATATTCGTTTCCGAATTTCCTTACATTGTACTCCGCCTCTTTTCTGGCTGATATCCAGCAGCAAAATATGACAAATATACCCAAGATTATTGAAAGGATTGATTGAAAAACCAAGATTAGAGCAATCGACCAAATCGCCATTCCCAGGGTTATGGGCTGACGAATAATACTATACATACCAGTATCAACAAAAGTCGTGGTGTAAGATGGGTCATAAGTTTCTGTTTTACCTTTCCGCTTCAGTTCAATAATTGAACCAAAGACTAAAATAGCTGAAGGGATATAAAGAATCCACCCAATCACTGCTAAACAAAAAATCCCAAAATGCATCCATGCTCCACGGATACCAACAGTTAATTCAAGTGCTAACAAAGTGAAAAAGATGCCTAAACCTGTATGGATATAAATTTCACTGGTAAAACGTTCTTTAACTGCTTGCATTATCCATATTCCATTAACAATCCATATAATGGCGCAAATGCCAATGCAAAGATATATAGCTAACATTTGTTTACTCCCATTCGCATCTTCAGGCGAGCAATTTCATATAACTCTTTTATTTATGATATTTTAATCATAGGGCATATATAAAAGTATCGCGATTAAAATTTTAGTGTATCTTGGATACCTGCGATAAAATTGAAATTATATGAAATTGTTATGGAGTTGAAAAATATCCACAACCTTTATTATACTGTTTATCCTATTTTAGACAAAAAGGACTATGCCGAAAAAGCGACCCTATTTAGATGAAGGTATAGTAAACGAAGCGATTGAAATATGGAAGATAAAAATTAAAATTCTTAGGTGAGAAAATAATGAACTCGGAAGAAAGAATTACATATACAGAAGCGGGAGTTGATACAGCAAAAGCGGAGATTGCATTAAAGCGATTACTCTTCCATGTGCAAAAAAGCCTTACATTTAGAAAGGGTATAGGTTCAGTTGAACTTGATATAGGGTATTATGCGAATGTAATCAATCTTGGGCAAGGAATAGGTTTAGCGGTAGCTACGGATGGTGCAGGAACGAAAATTCTCATCGCTCAAATGATGGACAAATATGACACCATAGGAATAGATTGTATTGCGATGAACGTTAATGATATTATCTGTGTGGGTGCAGAACCTATTTCAATGCTTGATTATATTGCAGTTTGCGATCCGAATCCGCATTTAATGGAAGAAATTGGAAAAGGACTTGTCAAAGGTGCGGAAATTGCTAATATAAACATCCCCGGTGGTGAAATAGCCATCATAAAGGATATGATAAAAGGTGAGAGAAAAAATTATGAATTTGATTTAGTGGGCATAGCGATAGGTAAAGTTTCACTTGATAAAGTAATTATAGGGCAAAACATTAGAGAGAACGATACAATTATAGGTCTAAGAAGTAGCGGAATTCATAGTAATGGATTGAGTTTAGCTCGCCACATTTTTTTAAAAAAGGGAGGAATTAATGACTATTTTGATGAATTAGGAAGAACCATCGGAGAGGAACTGTTGGAACCAACGCATATCTATGTTCCAGAAATTATGGATATGATAAATTCCAATTTAGATATAAAGGCTTTAATGCACATAACAAGTGACGGATTTTTAAATTTAGGGCGGGTCAAATCTGACGTAGGTTTTGTAATAGAATATCTTCCTGAACCGCAACCAATTTTTCCACTATTACAAAAACTTGGCGGGGTCAGTGATGAAGAGATGTTTAGAGTGTATAATATGGGCATTGGATTTTGCGTTATATTGCCAGAGCAAGAAGCTGAAGAAGCTATTGAAATCGCAACAAGGCATAAAGTGGATGCTTTTAGACTGGGTTATGCTGTTAAAGACCCGAAGAAGCAAGTTTTTCTGAGACCTAAAAGACTGAAGGGGGAAGGGAAAAAATTCTATAAATATTAGGGGTTGAGGTTTTGAAAAATAAAAACGCTGCTATAAAGCACCTACAACAATTATATGATGAGATTGAAACCATTAGAACGAATGAGGAAAAGGAGAATTTGTTATGATAAGGCAAATAGAAGAAGAGGATACAAAGGGAGGGATTATTATTCCGAAGAAGAAGTTTGTTCTGTTGTGAAATTTTATATTTTACCCTAATAACCTTCCCTCTTAATCAACTCCACCAGCGGTTCAAACAGTTCAGCCAATTTCATCTTTACCTCATCAACTTTCTCCACTTTCAACTTGGCAACAACCTTTGCGACCATCATCTTTTCAATCGTAAATATAGAATCCACCTTCACATAACTTTCAACCTCTAAAAACCCACTCTCTACGTCTTTATTCGTTATTTTAATCGCCCACTCTCTCTTGGATTTAGACGTTATCCTCAGAACTATGACATCTAAAGAAGTTGAATTATATCTGGAATTGCTTATCGCAAGTGCAGGTCTGAACTTCGATCTTTTCAAGTTACTGTAGGAGAAATCTATCAGAACGATGTCTCCTTGCTCTATCTCAATCCTCTGCAAGCTTTTTCGCTGCATATTCCTTCCAGACATCATCCGAATTCTCCCAGTCTATTTCCATCTTCACCTTTTGGAGAACGATTTTGCTATCTTCTGCTGATACCGCCAGATAATCGCCTTTATCTATCCCAAATTCCTCTCTTATTGGTTTCGGAAGCGTTATCAACCCTTTTGAAGATACTTTTACCAGCATCTTATCCTCACCAATTATAACTTAGATTCTAAGTATATAAATAGGGGATATTATCCAAAAGGACTTTTATCTTTTTATTGTATAATAAAGTATATTTGCAATTTTTGAGTTACCCTTTAATTTGAAGAGGATACAGAAAGAGCTTAAAGTTGGTTTTGCGGAGCTACGGAAGCGGAGTTGGAGCAGCAGAGCAAATTGTGGATGCGCAGATTGACAGGTTGGTGTATGATTTGTACGGGCTGACGGAGGAGGAGAGAGGGGTGGTGGAGGGTGGTTTTTAAATGAATGAGGTGTATCCTATCTATTATTGGATGGTAATAAAAAATGTCAAATCGAAAATACAGATTTAAAGTTGAAGGTATAGTGCCGCCAAGGAATGTAAGAAGAAAAAGTAAATCAATGTGGAATAATCCGACCGAGGTGCTTCGACTCATAAAACTTCGAAAAGAAGCTTATGCTGCATTAAACGGTGTGTCGCCTCTCTTTGAGGATATCGCATTATCTATAAAAATTCATTTGCCACGGAATCACAACAAACCCGGTGATTTGGACAACTACATCAAGGGAATTTGCGATGGATTGATGAAATGTCCTAATCATCCTAAATTGAAATTGGACGAAGATTTTAAGGAACCTGAACATGCGAAGATACATCCAGAGACCTTTGCTATGATCGAAGATGATGGAGAGATTATCAAAATAACCGCAACAAAAACTGTTGATGAAGATATTGAAGAGCCTTTTTATGAAATTACGATCGAGGAAAAATAATCTCGGTTTGTTAGCAGAAGATGGCATTCCGATTGAACAACCAGAAGGAGCTGCCCAAAGATTCTGGTAAGAAGGTCATTGATGTAGCAAACTTTATATAAACATAGGCTCTGTATGTTAAAGCAGGGCAAGTTTGGTTGGAGATAAAAGAATGGAGTTGAGTAATGGAGAAACGTCAGGTCAAATAAATGAAGATGTTTATGTAATTAAAGGTGAAACAGTAGAATTAGGAGGGCAGATAGTTGGGTCAGTCTTTGTTGAACTTGGGGGTTCTGCTATTTTGAGAGGACAAGTTACCAAGAATTTCTTCATTCGAGCGGGTGGAAAAGCTATTATCCATGGCCAAATTGTTAAAAATTTAATCAATGACGGGTATGTAGAAATTTATGGGATGATTATTGAAAAGTTTATTGATAATTCGAAGGATTCGTTAATCGATACAAAAGCAAGTATACCTTAATATACGGAGTAAATATGAAAATTATTTTAGGTGCGATTATGGAAATATTTGAACCCGCATGGGTATCTGTATTCATTGCGTTGGTTCTTGCAATAATTACCGCTATTTATATGCTCGAAACAAGAAAAATGAGGATCGAGGCTGCAAAACCTAGATTTTCACTAAGAACAGGACTTTATACGATAGGCGGAGGGATGCATGAATTAATTTTAAGAAATTCAGGAGGTGTAGCAAGAAACGTTCAAATAAACATTATTTCGCCCAAAGAACAGGGTAAAAAACTTTTTTCCCCCTCTGTTGACGAAAGTCAAGAAATTAGATTATTTCATGAACTTGAAGACATAAGAAATGCGTTAGGGATAGTAAAAATTGAATTGGAATATGTGGATGCTTATAATAAAAAACATAAGGATACTTTGAAAATCGATTATAAACAGCTAAAAGAAGAAAATAGGGAAATTACATTTCAATCTCCACCAATCGAAGATTTATTAGAAGATATAAAAAAGTCTATAGAAAATTTAAGAAGATAGTTCTTCGATTTCACAATGGCGTTGAAGCGGTAGGAGTTTCAAGAATGTATAACAGAACTTAAAATGTACGAGAAGGCATGGAGAGTATGGAGAGAGGTAGAATAGAAGTTGATTTAACGGTTTTTTATCCATCACCCCCTCCCGAAAAAAGCGCTAAAGGAGAAAAGGGAAGGGGATATGAAATAAGCTGTGAGAACGAGATATGGAAGCATGCATGCAGTTAGCTTTTAGGTGGAATCCGTATCCCTATCATTCCAGAACTCTGCGTATATAGGATAATGGTCTGATACTGCTGTCGTTTCATCTACCGTTAGCCCGAATTCCATGTCATACCGGAAAACACCAGTATCGCCAGTGAAATCGGAGACTGCTGAATTTGTGATGAAGGTTTTAAGAAGGCTCGCTTGCGAAGGCTTCCTAATAATATAGTAGATATAATGTAACTTCGCATACAAATGGTTATGATACAATAGGAGGTGGTGGGGGTTTAAATAACTGACTGATAGATTCCCAATATTTTCTCCGTTCCTCTGCGTAATTGTCTGGTATTTTTGTGTTCGAGATAGAAACAGGGACTGATATAATACCATAACGACATTCAAGTTCAATGGAACCGTAAACCCCCCATCCTTTATTCTCTTCAGGCAATGAAGGAAGACAAATAGCTGGATTGAAAGGCAAACATAAGTTAGCATTGCCTTTAGCCATCAAATCCTGAATACTGGGTTTTAGTCCATTACTGGCAAATTCCTCCCCGTTCTTCCAATAAACAACTTGTAAAGGAATATCTTTATATTCGATCTTGTAATGAAGGGATTCTACAGAAAAGTGTATAGGAGATTTGTTTGATAATATCACTGAAAAATAGAAGGGGCTACCTATTTTACTCTCTATATAATGGCCTTTTTCCATTTCTTTACATGAGACATCCTCAGAAAAGCTCTTTATAATTTTACGTTTAAAAATCTTTGTAAATCGTGGATAATGCTCTATCATCTTTTCCAATATTATTAGTGTTATTCCCTCCATATCCCCTCCTATTTCCTGCTTTTATATAAAAGGTATTCAACGCTTAAAAAGATAAGCGGTTCATCGGATTAAAACGCCAGCCTTTAAGCGTTTAGCTGAAACTTTGCTGTATCTCACAAATTTTTTATGCATGTGTGTAAAATGTGCAAAAATGTGAGAGAAGATTAAAAAGCAAAGCTCTTTTCCCAATTTAAAACCCTTTTAGAAAATTTCAAGATACTTTCAGCCTCAAAAAGTCTAGGTTTAATCTCAATTTATTGGGGTATATAAGCTTTTCGGTCTTCTCAGTAATCTTTTCCAATCTACTATAACCCCTGCGATTAATGCCGATGCTATTCCTTCTGGCAGCTTATTTTTTCAATCTCCTATAAGAATCGCTATTTTGAATCATAAAGATTTGGATATACCCAATTTTTCTTCAGATGGGTAAAGAAGAAATATTCCTCCACCGCTTGCGATGAAAAAAGGAATAGCAAATTCCCAATTTGCACCCATAAAACCTATTAATAAACCATATATGGCTATAGCTTCAACAAGAGCAAGCCTAATGATATAAACAGAATGCCAAGGAGGAAGATCCTTTCTAAATTTCTGAATTATCCTTGGATAATAGAAAGCAAAAACAAGATCCAAGGCTCCAACAAATCCAAGTAATATCGCAAATGTAGAGAGGATTTCAGGGTTCAATGTAGCTGTAGCATTGATAGATTTTAAGTAGTAAAGAAGGAAAAAGTAAAAAGGCACACCACCCAAAAAAGCTATCCAAAAAACTTTCGCTACACGAAGTTCGTTACTTCTTCTTTTATAAAATTCTTCTCTCATTTTTTTCTCACCCTTAAATTTATATTCCTCGTTGTTTTAAATTAGATTAATTAAAAAAGCTTTTCGTCTACTGCTAAAATTATGGTATCATAAAACCGGGGTTACTTTCGGAACTACTGTAAACACTACTAATATTAGTTCCTTTCTACTGGTGCTGTTTCTTATTTAAAAACTGGAAAGCGGAGCAATTAGAAGAAAGAGATAAACAAGGAGTTAAGTAACAATTATGATATAGGTGACCGAAAAAAGCGCTGAAGGCAAAAAGCGAAGGGGGATATGAAATAAGGTTTGGGAAGGGTTTTTCAAGTTGCACAATGAGGGCAAAAAGTTAATAAAATTAGTGTTTGCATGGGTGTAATGTAAATAGAGTGAGAAGCGAAAACATTTTTAGAATGTAGGATTTATAAAAAAAGATGGAAAAAATGGAAGCTTCCCCTGGAATAACTGCGATTAATGGTGGTGTATCCATATTGCATCTGTACTACAATATATCTCCCACCATGCTATCACATTTATAAAGAATTAACGAAAATCGTTAATTATATAAATATGTAAAAATAAATAAGAAAACATATAAAAAAATACCATGGAAGTCCTTACTGTAAAAATAGATGAGGAAATAGTAAATGCATTCAAGCATTTTGAAGAATGGATTAGTTTAGGTGAGATAGCCAAGGCTCTCAGAATCACATATACCAAAACAGAAAGGATATGCTGGACTTTAGCAGGCAAAGGGGTGGTTTTTTGGAAGCCAGGGGAAGGAAGGGAACAGTTGTTCCGGTATAACAAAGAATATGGGAGAAAGAAAAAAACTGACCTACTCCATGAAATAGATAAGCTTCTTAAAAGGAACTATTATATAACTGGAGAAACCGCCTTATTCCTACATAATCTAACGGATCATGCAATGTATCAGAGGAGAATAGAACTCGCTCTGCCTAAAACTAAATATAATGAACTGGCTGATAAATTGGTTGAAAATTTAAATAAATATGCGACAATTTTACCGGATGCGATTCCCAAACAGTGTAATAAAAATAATATAATAACAGATGCTTTGGTGGTTGGAGATGTCATAGTTTTAAGAAAATCTGCGCATAATCCCAGAAGGTTGAAATTTCAAGGTGATTTGAATTTACCGGGCATGGAGATCATTCTGGAGGAAGTTGATCTACCCGATAAGGGGCTATTTAAATACACTTTAAAAGCTCTTGATTTAAATCTCACAGAAGAGAAGTTTAAGGACTTATGTCAGAGAAAGCCTATTCTGGTTTACTTGAAGAAGTATCTTGAAGGGGATAAAAACATACCGGATAATATTTTAAATGCTATAAAAGAGGCTGAAAGGAATGTTAAGGGATATTAGTTCGTTGTTCTGGAGTGAGGAAGTTTTTAATGGGGCGAAAATACGAGATTACTCTAAAGGAGAGGGGGTTAACCCAAAAGATTTTGAAAAACAGATATGGGAATATGATACCTTGTTTGTTCTGAAGGAATTTTCTGATTTGGATTTATTCTTCAAGGGGGGGACATGCGTGCAGTCTCTTCTACTATTAAATTTCCAGAGGTTTTCAATAGATCTGGACTTCAACATAGAAACTAAATATAGGACAAATGAGTTTATTCTAAGTAAATTCAGGGAATTGAATAAGAAATTAGAGGAAAAGAATTTATTAATCCCAGCATCTGATACAAAATATAAAAAGAGAAGTTCAGAGGATTTAGTTTATGGGAAATTTTATCCACGGTATTCTGATGAGATTTCGGGTACTGTCACTTTCGCAAGGGTTTTTATGTCAAAGGTTGAGTCCAGGAACATGGAACTTGTTTACAGGGATGATTTGGTCAAAAAGAAAATTTTAAGTGGCATTTTCAATCACATATTGGTTCAAGTAAATATAAAGCATCAGCCACCTGCTCTAAAATGGGGTCTGGAAGATATTAAGTTGAGGATACATAAATATCCTGAATACGAAAAAGAATTACAATTTAAATGTGTGTCTCTGGGGGATTTATTTGCAGATAAATTAATAGCATTCAGAAACAGAAAAGAGTTCAAGGACCTGTATGATCTTGGCATGATGGTGAAAATAATCAAGGATTTGGATATTGAGACCAGCAAGCAAAAAATAAATCAGATTTTCGGTGATACAGCAATGATTCAGGATGTGGTAAAGGCAATAGAGTTTTCTCTTAAGAATAAGGAGTATTCGAGATATATGCCTGCCCTGCCCAAGGAAGTTGCTCCATCAATCATGGACAGGATGTTCTACACTAAATTAATTGATGTTATTGAAGGAATTTAGAAGTCTATTATACCTCCTAAGTTCTTCCTAAAGGATATTTACTTGACAAACGATGCAGGCAAAAAGCGAAGGTTTTCTTTTCTTTTGCACAATGAGGGCAAAAAGTTAATAAAATTAGTGTTTGCATGGGATCTATCCAATTCTCAGCACATAAAAATTAGTCATTACATCAAGGTATGAATGAAATAGAAAATATGCCCTCTTGTGGATTATTTTGACTTGATACCACCATCAAATAGAAAAATATTTAAGTAATCAAAGACTATCTCCGAAAGTCAAGTTTTAACCATATTATTTGTCTTCCTGACCCTTTTTGTTGAATCTACAAATTTATTGGCTTTGCAATTTTTACAGGCTCTATTTATAACTTTGCCATCGCGGTAGAATTTATAATCGTTATGATACCCCATATAATGCTGGAGAATAAACCTTTAAAGAAAACGTAACTTATTTTAAGGAGAAATAGCAAACGACACAAATAAAAATAGAACATGAAGAACATAATAAGAGTCCGTGAACTATCAGAGAGGGAAATAGAAAAGTTGGATAAGAGGAAAGGCTTCAGGGACTTCAGACCAGTAGAATGTGCAGATTGCGGTTTTAAAGGCACTTTCCCGCGGAGACTTTTCCTCGTTGAGGGTATTAAGGACGAAAGTGACAGAGGGATACTAAGACTGAATATGAAACAGAATCATGGAATAGAATACTGCTTCTTCAGAACTGATGGTAAACGAGAATTTATAGAAGCTGCTTTCTGTCCAGAATGCAATTCAAATAATGTAGTATTTGACATCACTCATGACGCACTGATAAAGGCATTAAGGAAAATAAACAAAAATTTTTTAAAGTAAGACAGAGGTATGGTTTTTTATCAACACCATGGCGAAAAAGAGTCTGCAAAGCTGCTGATATCGGGAAAAGAGGTTGATGATATTTTTACTGATGGACACCAATAAAGAAAGGTTTTTGACATCACGCTTCATGCAATGATAAAGGCAATACGGAAACTAAACAAAAAATCTAAGAATGTTTGTTGACAAAGCTTTTCTTTTAAAGAAAAGGTTTAATGATGATTATGCCTCAAGTTCGTTTTGAAGTAAAATCCTGCCTGAGAAAGGAAATAAGAACAACAGAAGAGTATTGGAAACTAATCTCAGAAATAAAACATCCGTTAGTTAAGAGATACGAAGCAGAGGTTAAAGAAACGATAAAAAATCCCGATGAGGTGAGAAGGAGCAAAAAAGACTCTTCGGTGTTTCTTTATTATAAAAAGTATGGGAACTTATTTATCTGCGTTTTAGTAAGACATTTAAATAATGAATGCTATATAATTACTGCATACATTGCAGATAAAATAAAGAAGGGAGATGTGATATGGCAAAGGAAATCTTAGTATTATTCGATAAGGTTGGGAATACATTGGATGTGTGGTTTGGCGAGCCAAGAGAGGCGGTTTGCGAGGAAATAGAGGAGGAGTTCTTAATAAAGAAGGATATAAAGACCGGTGAAATTGTAGGCTTCGAGAAATTTAATCTTTTACCTGTGAAGGAGGGGGAAGAGATACCAGAGGTTAAATTTGTGGTTAGAGAGAAACAGTAGAGAGACAAGGATTGAAACA
>JAGLZV010000077.1 GCA_023131215.1 Candidatus Methanophagales archaeon
TCCTTATCAACATGTTCGTTTTTTTCTTCTTTGCTCCTACATTAGAGAGAAAGATAGGAAGTTCAAAATTTCTGCTCATATTTTTCCTCTCCGGGATTTTTGCAGGCATTGGCTGGAGTTTGACTTCCGCTAACCCCGCACTGGGTGCAAGCGGAGCAGTATGCGGAATATTCGCTACCCTTGCGGTGCTGATGCCAAGGATGAAAGTATATATATTCCCTCTTCCTATTCCAATAGAAATATGGATTGTAGTTATTCTCTTTGCACTCTATGATTTCTTTATGATCGGTTCAGGCGACATGATTGCACATACAGCACATTTATCAGGTCTGTTTTTCGGATTGCTTGCGGGTATGAGGTTAAAAAAAACTTTTTAGAAAAAAAATCATTCCCCTGCTCTTCTTATCTCCACCCTTGTTAGCGAACCCTGTAACGGCTTAATCGACATTTTCGCCTCAGATAAAATCAAATAATCCGGTAACTCCGAAATCTTAAATCCCATCCTCTCTTTCCTCTCTCCCTGTACAATCTCCACCTCATCACCTCTGAACAGACCAAGTTTTCTCATTGCTGCCGGGCTTATCTCCACAAAATTTTTAGCTCGAATTCCATTCCAAAAGAATGGATTTGTTTTATACCAGAGAAAATACTCCTCTTTTCCTTCTTCTTCTTTTCTTTCCTCTATTTCTATTTTCGGCTCTGCCATCTCAAAACTCTTCTCTTCCCTCTTTACCGCAATCTCAAACTCACTTATTTCAGCCAACCCTAACCTTCTCTTCACCTCTTCATGAACTTCCTCATAAGACCTTCCTTTTCCCATACTTTCCATTATCTGCACGTTATTTTCCGATTCGCCACCGTTTTCTATCACTCTACCCTCTATATTCACCAGTGTTCCTTTTTTCATGAAAAACGGCTCTGAACAGATTGTTATATTGGCAACGTCGGACAAAGGAGTTCTAAAAGCATTCTGCTCTATCAACAAGTCCAGTTTTGAAATTGTTTCAAAAAGCTCTTCACTTCCGTGCATTGCTCCTGCAAGGTCTGTTTCAAGCAAATAAAGTGCTTTTATTTCCCCTCCCTCTATCCCACCAAGTATCTCAAACAAATCTTTTCTCTTCCTTGCTTCTTTTCCGTTCCTGTTTCCTCCGAGCAAAAAAGCACCCGTAGAATTCAAAAAAGGCTTTAAAAGAAACAGCCGGGACGTAGTAGATGCGTTTATCCATAACATCAACTCCAAAAATTGCGAATTCATATAAGGCGTTAACTCGCCAATAATCAACGAATCCTCAAATAGCTCCTTCTTTTCCTTTATTCTCTCGATCCCCTTAGGCTCCACCAGAACAGTCTCATCTGCTATCCCCCTCTCGTTCTTCGCAAAAGACACCTCTATTACTCTTGCCCCGTTCTTCTTCGCCTTTAATATCCTTCTTGCAAGCAGTGGATAATGCACGAAAGGGTCGAGGAAAAATAGGATTATCTTTGTGGCTTTCTCCACTTCGCTAAATGACAACCCTTTCTCAATAATATATGATGCCTCTTCTGGTATCTCTCTGAAAAATCTCTCGAATCCAAAAGATACGTTCTCACATCCAAACTCGGATGCCAAGGATACAAAAGACAGTATTTCCTCGTTGGTTATCGTGCTCGGCAGTGCAATAAATGCAAGTTCATCAGGCTTAATGCTACCCAATCTTTCCTTTGCTTCTCTTATCGCCTCTTCCTGCTTTACTTCCTCGCCTTCCACGGAATTATTCAGCACTTCTCTTTCGTAATACGTGTGCAAATCGGTCCCGAACTTGCATAGTTTACCTTCATTCACTGCCGAGTTCTTCCTGTGCAATATTTTTATTTCTCTCTCCTCTCCTTCCTCAGACTCAAGTAAATACAACCCACAACCCACACTACATCCAGGGCAAATAGAAGATTTTATTTTCATTTCCACCATACTCTATTCCGCCTCTGCGCTCCATCTCAATTCCGTCTCGTATAAAGGAGGTTTCTCCTTTACATCCATTCCAGGTATGTATCCTAAGTGACGTTGCATCCTCTCTGAAAATCGCCTCTGTATTAGCGTTAACGGTATATCCACAGGGCAAACGTCCTCGCACTGACCACAATGTATGCAAGAATCCATCAAATGAAATATCCGGAGCATGTTATACATGGAAATCGCATAAGAATCCCTCTCGTCATTCATATCCAAACATTTCGAATCGGCTTCACAAGCACAAACCGGGCATACTTCCTTACAAGCACCACAATGGATACAGTTTTTTAACGCATCCACGTAAAACTCAAATCTTCCCGAACGTGATAATGTGCTTACTTCGTCCATTCTCTCTTTCCAGCTCGTTGCAAGTTTCTGCATCCCTGCCTCTATCTTCTTCCTCATCTCTATTCCTTTTCCCGGTGCTTCTTCTATGTCCACATACCCGCTGTCAATTGCATTTTTTAAAATCGCCTCGCCTTTCTCCGTGAGCACTTCCACAAATGTCTTTTTCTCCCCTTGAGGGACGCCCCAGTTCCCGCACGCTAAATCCGCCGAGGTTGGTATTTTCGTCACACACGATTTGCATGCATCTCTTCTACCATACCCTTTCTGCTCCAACTCGTCTATCTTTATCCATTTCTCTTTTTCTTCCCCTCCCTCCTCTTCACTCACCAAAAATATCTTTCCTTCTTTTATTTCCTCCTTCACTACTGAATCCGGGTCAAGCTCATAAAAATCCGCTGCCATCTCCCGCATTCTCAGCGGATGCAGCGTTCCACCACAGTTTAGTCCTATCATAAAAATATTATCGAGATTCACCTGTCGCCTCTTCGCCTGCTCTATTATCCCACGTGCGTCACAAGGTTTTGTCGGCAGTCCTATTCTTTTCTTCGCTGCATAATCCACCACATACTTCGTAAGATTTATGGGCGCACCATGCAACGACCCTGCGCATTCCTTCACCACTTCAGGGTCGCTCGTCAATACAGGTATGCCTTCATACACGCTCTTTTTCGCGACCACCAGAGCAGCGTCAATAAAATTGTTTTCTAACGCACTTACAAGCGTGGCAGTTACAAATCCTCCATTAGCTCCTTTTTTCCTTATCTCCTCATCCTTAGCCCATGCAAGATAATACTTCGACATTTTTTACTTCTTCCACTCCCTCCTCAGAGGACTTGGTCCTATCTTCTTTATCTTTTCCGTGACTTCTCGAACCATCTCAGCAAAAAGCGGCCCTTCCGATGCCGAAACCCACCTCAGCCAAAGCCTCTCCGGCTCCAGCCCAAGTTCGTCCACAAATTCCTTTAGAAACTCGTATCTATTCCTCGTTTTGTTATTCGCATTCACATAATGACAATCACCTATGTGACAACCTGTAACTAAAACAGCATCTGCACCCTCTAAAAGGCCCATCAAAACGAAAGCAGGGTCTATTCTACCTGAACACATTACTCTTATCACTCTTATTGTAGGCGGAACCTGTCTCCTTTCTAACCCTGCTGCATCCGCACCCGCATAAGAACACCAGTTACAGCAAAATGCCAGTATCTTTGGCTCCCACTCTTCTCCTTCACTTTTCCCCATTCTTCTTCCCCTCCCTTCTTTTTCTTTTGATTATAAAATGGGAATTGAAACAAGATTCTTATAAATTTTGCGATTTTTGCTTGCACGCATTCCAGCATAACTTTCACTGTTCAAAGCCACAAAACTTTATATGCATATAAACATCTATTACTTTGCTACTCGATAGTCTCAGAGCGCTGAAATGAAAAAAGGCTATGTAACAGAAATATTCAGCTCTTTCCAGGGTGAAGGACCTTATGCAGGCAGGAGGCAGATATTCGCCCGATTTGCAGGCTGCCCCCTCTCTTGCTTTTATTGTGATACTTCCTATGCAAGGGACCCCAGACAAAAACTTTGCAATGTGCTTTTTCTCGACAAGAAAACACGCATTAAAAGAAATCCAATATCCACGAATGCCGTGATAGATTGTATAAAAGAACTACTCACTCCAGACGTCCACAGCATTTGCTACACAGGCGGGGAACCTCTTTCTTCCGCCGCGTTCGTAAAAGAAATAGCAGCCGAGGCAAAAAGCAGGCATCTAAAAAATTTTATAGAAACAAGTGGGATTTCGGCAAGAGCTTTCGCATCCTTAGCCGATTACTTTGATTTCGCATCTATTGACATAAAACTGAGGAACCACGGAGCAGTGGAGGAAAAAGACTACGATAGGCTATATGAAAATGAGCTCGAATGCATAAGAAGTTCCATTGACCGCGGAATAGAAACGATAGTGAAGGTAGTAGTGGTGAAAAACACACCCGTAGAAGAAATAGAAGGTATATGCGAAGACCTCGCTGGTCTCGATGTAAAGTTTGTGTTACAGCCGGTTACTGCTCCTTCGTATCTGCAAAGTGCCAATGTAGTGCCAAGTATAAAAGAACTCTTCGAACTTTCAGAAACAGCAGGGCTTTATTTACATCATATTATGGTAATTCCACAGGTGCATAAATTCATGCACATCTGTTAAAATTACAAGCACCAAGCACCAAATCCTAAACAATAGCCAATAGCCAAGTAGACAAATAGGGATTAGGAGTTAGGATTTGGAATTTTTCAAGGCGGATACCGAGCTAATTATGACACCTGCACCTATTAAATGCCATCTTGCACCTATCTTCCTCCCGATCGCCACTCGAGAGCCTTCTTCTGCACATATAGGTCTGCTCAATTTTACATCGATGGTTTCTTTCGTTACCCTTTTCACCTCGCCCATTGTGGTTGCAGTTCCTACGCTCAGCATTATACTCTCGCCCACTTTTATCGCCGGTATCTCTACTTCTTTTGCTACGCCAACAACGCGCTCCAACAAGTGAAATTGGATACTGGGTTCGTTCCAAGTTGGTGGCAAAGAGCCAAGCATTCCTACACACTGCCCCACTAAGGAATCTTCTATTGTCATGCTTGGATCCAACTTTGTGCCAACACCTATTAGTCCACCAGGAGTCACCTCTTTTAGTCTCTCACCCCCTGCCATTATTGACGTTATCTCCGTTTCTATTGGTAGCCATTTCTCTTTGCCTCCTGTTGTCGCCATGCGACCCGGTCTTATCTCTAACTCATCACCCTCTCTTAACCTTCCCTGGAGCAAAGAACCACCGATTACTCCTCCTTTTATCTTTTCTATGGGTGTTCCAGGTTTGTTCACGTCGAAGGAGCGTGCAATATACATAATTGGAGTTTCATCCGCGGAACGTCTCGGTGCGGGTATTGTTTTCTCTATGCTCTCTATCAACACATCCACATTAGCGGATTGCTGGGCGGAGATAGGTACAATAGGCGATTGTTCCGCAATCGTTCCCTTAACGAAATCCTTTATTTGCAAATAATGCTTTATTGCCTCTTCCCTTGAAACAAGGTCTATTTTGTTCTGTGCGATTACAATTTTATTGATGCCAACTATGCTCAGCGCCATCAAGTGCTCCTTTGTCTGAGGCTGTGGGCATGGCTCGGATGCCGCAATAAGAAGAACAGCTCCATCCATTATCGCAGCACCGCTTAGCATCGTCGCCATTAACGCTTCATGCCCCGGGGAATCAACAAATGAAACAGTTCGCAACTCTTCGGTCTTTGAGCCACAATGTTTGCATATTTCTTCTACGGTGTAACAATCCGGCTCCTTGCAATCAGGACATCGTCTGAAGGTAGCGTCTGCATAGCCAAGCCTTATAGATATGCCTCTCTTTATCTCCTCGCTGTGTCTGTCTGCCCACTCGCCGGACAAAGCACTCACTAAGGTTGTTTTCCCGTGATCTACGTGTCCTACCATTCCTATGTTCACAGAAGGTTTCCTCGTTTTGTTTACCTCCACTCTTAATTTAATAAGCACTTTTAATAAAAGATTTCTTTGGTAAAGCTTTCTTTTTTAAAAGTTTCTTTGATAAAACTTTCTTTTAAAGAAAGTTTTAGTGGTGAAGAGAATGGAATTTGAGTTAAAAGAGGAAGAGAAGGCGTTTCAGAGCATAGTGAGGCAGTTCGCAGAGAAAGAGGTATTGCCAAAAGCGGCAGAAATAGACAGAAAAGGAAAGTTTCCTTCGGATATAGCGCGGAGAATGGCGGAGCTCAAACTTTCTGGGGTACCTTTTCCGAGGAAATATGGCGGTGCGGGTGCAACGTTGATGAGCTACGCAGTTATGGTAGAAGAGCTTTCAAGGGCAAGTGCAAGCATTGGATTCTTAAGCGCTGCCGGTCTTATCGCTATGTTCCCCATCCTCTATGCCGGTTCAGAGGAGCAGAAGGAGAAACACCTCAAACCTCTGTGTAAGGGAGAGAAATTTGGGGCTTTTGCTTTAACAGAGCCTTCTGCGGGCTCTGATCCCGTTTCTATTGAAACAACCGCTACTAAGCGAGGCGATGACTATGTGCTGAACGGAAGAAAGGCTTTTATTACAAATGCCGCCGTTGCAGACATCTACGTGGTTTTTGCATACACGGATAAGAGCAAAAAGAGGGAGGGGATAAGTGCTTTTATCGTGGAAAAGGGGACAAAAGGTTTCTCATTTGCTAAAATCGAAAATATGATGGGTATGCGTGGGTGTGTTGTCGGAGGGTTGGTGTTCAGTGATTGTAGAATTCCAGAGGAGAACAGGCTTGGCAGTGAGGGTGATGGATTCGGAATAGCCATGGCTACCCTGGGCAGGGATAGAATAGCGGTGAGCAGCATTGGTGTCGGCATCGCTCAAGCTTGTCTGGATGAATCGAAAAGGCATGCAAAAGAGCGGAGACAATTTTCTCAGCCTATTGCCAATTTCCAAGCTGTCCAATTCATGCTTGCGGACATGGCTACGGAGATAGAAGCCGCGAGATTGCTTACCTACAAAGCTGCTTATCTTGCTGATAAAGGTGAGAAAATCACGAAAGAAGCTTCAATGGCTAAGCTTTATGCCTCGGAAGTCGCGCTTAGAGCTGCTATAAATGCGGTGCAAATACACGGTGGTTATGGCTGCACGAAAGAATGCCCTGCGGAAAGGCATTTCCGAGATGCAAAGATACTCAGCATTGTCGTTGGCACATCAGAGATACAGAGAATGGTGATAGCGAGGGAAGTGTTGAAGTGAATGCTTTCTTTATGTGGGGCTCCGCCCCACGACCCCGCAAGCCCGCGTAAAGGGCTTAAAAGAAAGCATGACCAAAGAAACTATTATTTTTTCTTTTAGCACAGGTTTTCTTTTACCACGTTGATTCGGAGAATACTCATATCACCTGAGATTATGGAGAAAATAAGATCTAAGCACATATTAAAACCTTCGGTTGCGAAAGAAATATTGAGTGAGACACCTTACATCGAAAAGGTTGGAGGAAATCAGTATATGGCTGTTGGGCTTTCACACGCTGGATATGTAACGATATTCTTTAAATACAGTTCTGGAACCGTTGAAGTAACAACTGCATATCCCTCTACGAAATGGCAGGTAGATTTATATAAACGGAAGAAGAAAATATAAATGATGGAAATAGATTACGAAAATATAAGGGAAGAAGATTTGGAAGGTGAGGTCGAATTTGCGGTGGAACTTGATAGAAAAGCACCGACATATTGCCCTGATTGTGAAGTTGAGATGATACCCTCCACCATAAACGTAAAGCGAGGGAATGTTATTATTTTGGATGTGGAGGCATATAAATGTCCAAACTGTGGTAAAGAGCTTTTAGACATTGATGCTGCATCAAAATTGGAAAGAGAGTTCGCACTAAGGCATACTGATGAGAGGGAAGCACAAGAAATGAAGATATCTTTTGATGGCAGGGATTATCTGATACGTTTTCCTAAGGCGTTATCTCAAACATTATCAAAGAAATCCTCGGTAAAGCTCCTGCCCGTCAGTAAAGATGAGTTCTTGTTGAAGATTGTGTAGAAATCATTTTATTTGAATTGAACGGAGATTCCATCCTGTGGTAAGGAAAGTTTTATTTTGATATTTCGAGCATCCTCTCTATCGCTTTTCTCGCCTTTTCCATAATTTCCTTCTCAATAACAACTTCGGGCTTCTCTTTCTCCAATGCTTCTTCTATTTTCTCTAACGTGTGCATCTTCATCTGCGGACACACGGCGGTAGTAGAGATGGGATAGAATTTCTTTTTCGGTGCTTCCTTTTTGAGCCTGTGGAGTAGCCCGACTTCAGTGCCAATCAAAAATTCATCACCTGCTTCAACTTCATTGCAAATTTTTACCATGCCACTCGTTGAAGCGATGTAATCCGCGCGGTCTTGAACTTCGGGAATGCATTCTGGATGAACAACGATTTTTGCTCTCGGATGCGCCTCCTTCGCTTTTATCAAATCCGCCATTACTATCTGGTGATGCGAAGGGCAAAGCCCGTATTCCGGAACAGGAACTATCTTTTTTGAAGTTGTCTTCTGTGCGTGATATGCTAAATTGCAGTCAGGACCAAATAAGATGGTTGATGTGTCCATCGCATTAACTATTTCCTGAGCATTCGCAGAAGTGCATATGCAATCTGCAAGTGCCTTGCTTTCTGCAAGCGTGTTTACGTAGAGGACAACCTCGGCATCAGGATGCGCTCTCTTTGCTGCAAGCAAATCCCCTGCGGGCAATTGCTGTGCCATCGGGCATATCGCACCCTTATCAGGAATGACAACTTTTTTATCAGGATTCAGTATCGCAGCGGTTTCTGCCATAAAATCAACGCCGCAAAAGATTATGGTATCGGAAGTCGTGTCCATCGCTTTTCTCGCAAGGTCTAAGGAGTCGCCAACGAACTCTGCTATATCCTGAACCTCTGCGCGCTGGTAATTATGAGCTAAAATAATCGCATTTTTCTCTCGTTTTAACCTTTCTATCCTCTCTACCCTCTCTATGCCCTCTTTTCTCATTTCCATATAATATAGTAAAATTGGTATAGCAGATATAAAAAACCCCGTGATTTCACAAGAAACCTTTTCTTAGAAAGAAAAGCTTTACCAACAACTTTTTTTACCTTTGGGTAAAAACCTTCCTAATTTTTCTTTTAGCACAGGTTTTCTTTTTTCTAAAAAGAAAAAGTGTAATGAAAGGAACTTACGTGTTAATCATAGAAAACCATGCAGATACAGAAGTAGAAATAGGCAAAATGGGAAACATAGAGTTCAAAAAAGGGTTTTATGCTTATGTCGGCTCTGCGCTTTCTGGATTAGAGCAAAGAATAGGAAGACACTTGCGTGAAGCTGACAAGAGCAAGAAATTACACTGGCATATAGATTATTTCCTGGCGAGTCCATCGGTAGAAGTAAAGGAAGTAGTGTTTGCAGAAACGGGAGAGAGGAAAGAATGCGAAATTGCTGCGAACATGGATATGCACATGGAGAAGGGGTTGAATTCCATAGAAAATTTTGGATGCACAGATTGCTCGTGCAAAAGCCATTTGTTCTTTTCTACCAGCTTAACCCGGCTAAAGGAACACGTTTACAATAGTTTTTATGAATCAGGATTCGAGAATGTGCACAATAAAGATTTTTAAGTACAAAAATAAAAATAATCTTGTGATAAATATGGGAATAAGAGTGAAAGCGATGTATGAGGAAGGTGTTTTGAAGCCGCTGGAAAAGGTTAGTCTCAAAGAAGGGGAGGAACTAGAAATCGAAATATTCCCGAGTGAGGATAAAATAGAAAAAGCTTTTAAAGAGCTGGAAGAAGTCATTCCAAGTCTGGAAAGTATTGTAGATATAGGGGAAATCAGCCCGAATAAGTATATGGACAAGGATTATGCTCTCAAGAAGATTGGAATTTGAAGGCATTGTTGACGTTGGATTGATTGTAATCAATCCAATCCCAAGTGATGTTATGAGGGAATATCATAAATATGTAGCAAAGAGGATCAAAACGTAATAGAGAATCAGTTTATCCTGGCGCAGCTCTTTCTTTCTATAATAAAGTTTTTTGAAGTAGAAAGTTTTTTAAGGTGCAGGGTGCATCATAAATTATTAGATTATCAAAGCAAAATCGGGTGCTTCTTCAACTCAGTGAAAGAAAAATGAGAAGAAAAGTTCTTTTGCTTGTTTTGGTGCGGGTAGGTTAAGCTTTCGCCGTATATGTAGTTGCTCTGTCATTTGATGCTCCGACGGTTAATCAAGGAATTTCCGAATTAGAGATTCCTAAAACTGTATCTAGCGGAGCAGGCGGAGGAACAGCAGCAATCCTAGCCGCGATTGAAACCAACGAAAGCGAAGAAACCGAAGTGAAAAACGAAATCCCACAATGGTGGCATTGGTCAGAAGATGACTGGCAAAAGTTCCAATGGTATGCAAACGAAACAGAGATAAATTGGATATACAACGAACAAGGCGAGAAAGTAAGAGGAACAGTGATAGTAAATGAAGAGCCACTGTGGAAAGAACATAAACATAAATACGTAGGATTGGGACTATATGATTATGGACCAATTAAGTATTTAGATGGCAATAGGACAGGGATTTGCGGAGAGGTCAAAACGGTTTGCTATTTGCTTTTTAAGACAAAAGGCGAAAATGTCAGAATAGCGAGGGCAAGAAATGTCAATTACAACATTGATTCAGAATATATCGGAGATTTACATGCTTGGGTAGAGATTGAAATAGATGATCGGTGGTATGCCATAGATTTTGACGATGTAATACCATTGGAAAAGTAGTACCAAACCTACGACTGGACAAAAGAATTAGAAAAAATAACACCATAGATGCTCTATCTAAGTAAGATGGAGCCTTTTTTATTTACTTTTGAGTTTTCCACAGTGTATTTTTTCTGAGAAGTGGTAAAATTTAACAATATGAGAAGTAAATTTTTACTCTTGATGTTGATTTTAGTTTTTGGAATAATTATTTTTCTATTTGGAATAAAAAATGTAAATGCTGCTTGTAAACTTGACTGTGCATGGGATGATTCGGGTAAAACAGATTGTGTGTATGTAGGGGGTCCATTACTTGGCGAAGAACATCTTGGTATTATTGGAGACATAAACCAAGCAGCGGGAAGTGTGTGGGAAATTGTTGCTTCTTGTTCTGATTTGGATGGAAAATGTAAAAGGGAAGGGTTTCCAACAGCCTCTAATGGTCAAAGTTGTACTGCTGCAGATTCTTGTTTAGTAGGTCTAAATTGTAATCTGTGTAATAAGACTGGCTTTTGGGATGCGAATGAATCTCAATGTGTTTCTTGTTGCTGTATATCAAGTATAACTTCCTTCTATTTAAGACACGGATTTACACTGATTTACGCGGACTTATTTAAGTTTAACATTGTTGATTTTTATCATCTGTCTGTGTTAATCTGCGTTAATCTGTGTCAATAATTTATTTTCTTGTTCACAAGCAGAGCATTTCCTCGCTACAAAAATAAACCCGGTATGGGCAATCATTCTAAGCTCAGGGCGCATACTTCTACCCTTTATTTCCCATTCTCGAAGACCAACTTCGTAAATACCCATCACTCGAAAGCTTCGCTCATACTTCAACTCCAGCCTTCTCGAAAGCTTGTATATCTGCAGCACGGTGGGATTGTAGCAAAGGAGGATTCCTCCATTTCTAAGCGATTCTTCTACGTGCTTCAGCACTCTCCATGGCTCTGAAAGGTCCAGTATTATTCTGTCCAGTTCTTTCTCTTCTATGCCTTCATAAATGTCCTTCTCCTTTAATACCAGCTTTCCCGAACCTTCTCTATCTCCACTTTCTACCTTGTCGAAGAAAGTTTCTATGTTTTTTCGTGCAATCTCCAGGAATTCCTCCCTCCTTTCATACGATACCACTTCTCCAGCCATGCCAACCGCACGCAGCAAACCCATCGTAAGAGCTCCTGATCCCGTTCCCGCTTCTAACACCTTTGCACCTGGAAATATGTCTGCAAGCATTAAAATAGCTGCGATGTCCTTGGGGTATATTATCTGTGAACCTTTTCTCATCTTCGATATGAATTCTGCTAAAGTGGGTCTGACAACCAAGAGTTTTTCGCCAAGAGAAGACCTTATCATACTTCCTTCTTCCAATCCTATTATATCATCATGCGAAACTGTTCCACGGGTGAAAGAGAAAGATGAACCCGCTTTCAACACAATCTGGTATCTTTTACCTTTTCTGTCTATCAGATGCACGAGTTCGCCTTCTCTTATCTTTAGCATTGTGTTCAATTCATATTTTATAAGAGGGGGAGGATAAAAAAACATTGTTTGCTTTCGTTATAACGAAGCGGACAGCTTGTAATTTTGATTTTATATCTTATACCTTACACCTGCTTTTATACGGTTGATATTTTTCATCGTCTCTGTAAAAGCGCCTATTCTGCTATCGCCAATCCCTATTCCTGTAGCTATCGTTTCCTCGGACTTTATAATTCTGCCTTTCTCTGGAATATCAACTATTCCACCCAGTCTATCGAAATTTTCTACCACCATTCCTTCTTGCTTTGCAAACACAATTGCCTTTGCGGCATATCTTTTTGCTTCTGCTCTTTCCATAAGTAAGTCCCCTCTTACCGCTTTCATAGACGCATCTACTAAATTTAAACCAGTAGAGAGTTCCACTGTGTCCAGACTCCCTTGAAAGCGTGGATTCACTTCTATTACGACGGGTCCATCGTCAGTAACAACAAAATCAACGCCATTAGAACCTATTAATCCTAATTCAGTCGTTAATTCCGCTGCAATTTCACACAGCCGCTCCGAATCTGAAAATTTTGTTACAAAAGGTGAGATGTTTCCGCAATAGACAAAAGGTCCGGGAGCGTCAACCGAATCCAAGCCTATCAACTGCTCATTCACGGATACCGAAATAGCCTCTCGCTTGGACGAAATGAGCGATACAGAGGCGGGAGTTCCTTTTATATATTCTTGGTATAAGAAATCAGGTAGTTGTTTAGCCCAACGAATCAACTCCTTTTCAGTATTACAAAAGAAATTAGCGGTTCCTCCTCCACCATAAGCGGGTTTTGCTACCACAGGATAGTGTAAGCGTTTCGCTTTTTCTTCTCCTTCTGCTATTTCTCTGCCGGTATAGGCGAGAGGATGAGGGATACCTAAATCGTCTAATCGGGATGAAAGCCACGCTTTATTCGATACTTCCTTCGTCTTCTCCGGTGCGTTACCCAATATCTTTCTCCTATCCTCAACTTTTAAGAAATCAAAATCCGCTCTCTCAAATCCTGACCCTATAATTATGCCGTCCACTTCGTTTATCTCCGCTTTAAGCAGTTTGACATCGGCTTGAAGCTGAAGCGGATTCAAAGGGAAATGTCTTTTGGCACATCTTTTCGTATCCACATCGCCAAAGGCATCGGCAGCATACATTTCATAGCCTGCTCTGCTCCCGGAACATACGATATGCCTGACGGAATATCCAATTGCCAATATTTTTCTTATCTCGTGCATGCCATGTGAAAAACAAAAGGCTATTTAGAAGAACATAAAAAATTATATCTTCATAGCAAGTAAAATATACTGTTCAATAGACGGAGCTGGAGATATGGCATATTTCAGAAGCGAAGCGCAAAGAGCAAATTCCGTGAAGCTGGAAGAAGAAACATTAGAGCTGTGGGACAGAGAAAAGACATTTGAGCGCAGCGTAGCTCGTAGGGAGGGCTGTGAGAAATTCGTTTTTGTCGAGGGTCCACCAACTGCAAATGGACTCCCGCATCCGGGGCATATTCTTACAAGGGTTGTGAAAGACCTTGTGCTGCGATACAAAACGATGCGTGGCTTCTATGTGGAAAGAAAAGCAGGCTGGGACACGCATGGTCTGCCGGTGGAGATAGAAGTGGAGAAGGAACTGGGGACAAACAGCAAGCACGAGATAGAGGAGTATGGGATAGAGAAATTCAACCAAAAATGCAAGCAATCGGTTTTCAGATATGAAAAAGAATGGGTGAATGCCACGAAGCGAGTGGGATTCTGGATAGATATGGATTCTCCTTACATAACTTTTGATAACGATTACATAGAATCGGTCTGGTGGTCGTTAAAGGAGATATGGAAACGGGGCTTGCTTTATAAAGGGCATAAAGTCGTGCCTTACTGCCCCAGGTGTGAGACCACGCTGAGCAGCCATGAGGTAGCACAGGGCTATGAAGATGTGGAAGACCCTTCGATATATGTGAAGTTCAAATTGAAGCAAGAAAATGAGTCTGAACCTTTATACCTGTTAGCCTGGACAACCACGCCATGGACACTGTTGGGGAATATCGCACTGGCTGTTCATCCTTTACACACGTATGTGAAGGCAAGAGTTAGAGACGAAGCTAAAGAAGAGGTCATAATTCTCGCTGAAGCTCGATTGGATGTTTTAGAAGGCGAATACGAAATATTGGAGAGATTTAAAGGTAAAGAATTGGAGGATATGAAATATGAAAGGCTTTTCGAGTATGCGAAGATAGAAGGAGGACAATCACATAAAGTAATCACCGCTGATTTCGTCACCCTTGAGGAAGGCACTGGTGTCGTTCATATAGCACCAGCATTTGGAGAAGTGGATTATGAGGTATGCAGGGATAAGAAGCTGGGTTTTTCACAGCCCGTGAATAGTGAAGGTCGCTTTACGAACGATGTTTTGCCACTGGAAGGAATTTTCGTGAAGGATGCTGATAGGCGCATAATAGAAATGATGAAGCAACGTGATGTTTTATATAAAGAGGGCAGGTATTTGCACTCCTATCCTTTCTGCTGGCGATGTGGTTCGCCTCTTTTGTATTACGCAAGAGAATCGTGGTTCATTGCAATGAAATCGCTGCGTGATAATCTGATTGCGAACAACGAAAAGATAAACTGGTATCCATCGCATTTAAAGTATGGAAGATTTGGTAACTTCATAGAGAATATTGAGGATTGGGCGCTAAGCAGGGAGCGATTCTGGGGCACTCCGTTGAATATATGGATATGCACCGGATGCGGGAAGGGGTATTGTGTTGGAAGCATAGAGGAACTGAAAGACAAGGCAAAGAATTTTGTTTCCAACGACCTTGACCTGCACAGACCATACATTGACGAAGTGGTGCTGAAGTGTGATGAATGCGGCGGAGAAATGAGAAGGGTAAAAGATGTGATAGATTGCTGGTATGATTCAGGTACAGCACCTTTTGCTCAATGGCACTACCCCTATGAGAATGAAGAGTTCAGGCAGAATTTTCCCGCAGATTTTATTACAGAGGCGATAGACCAGACTCGTGGCTGGTTCTATTCTCTTCTTGCGGTTTCAACTGCCATTTTCGATGCCCCGCCTTATCTAAACGTGCTCTCGATGGGTCATATATTGGATGAGAAAGGAGTGAAGATGAGTAAGAGCAAGGGAAACGTAGTTGATATAACTTCTATCTTTGATAACGAGGGGGCAGATGCGTTGAGATGGTACTTCTTCACCTCAGGTCCTCCTTCGGATGATATAAGGTTCTCCGAGCATGCGATAATAGAGCGGCAAAAGAAGTTCTTGAATACGCTCTGGAACTCTTATTTCTTCTTCGTTACCTACGCCGCCATAGATGAGTTCAATCCAAAGGAGAAAGAAATCCCGGTGGATAAAAGGAGTGCAATGGACAGATGGATTATGTCAAGGCTGAATTCACTGAAGAAAGAAGTAATTGGTTCACTTGAACGGTTTGAAATACACATTGCAGCGAGGAAAGCAGAAGATTTCGTGATTGACGACCTGAGCAACTGGTATATTAGGAGGTCAAGGAGGAGGTTCTGGATCGCCGAGGAAAACTTTGATAAGGATTGTGCATATTTGACATTGTATGAGGTTCTTGTCTCTTTGTGCAAGCTGCTCGCTCCTTTCGTGCCTTTCATCACTGAGCACATCTATCAAAATATCGTAAGAACAGTTTCAGAAGACGAGCTTGAAAGTGTGCATCTTTGCGATTATCCCTCTCCAGATGAATCGCTTATAGAAACTGAATTAGAGTATTCGATGGATTTGGTTTCCAAATTAGTTGAGGCTGGCAGGCGAGTGAGGTCGGATGCGGGAATAAAGATAAGACAGCCGTTAAAGGAAGTTGTAGTTGTTTGTGGTAAGGGAAAGAAGGAGAAAGTGTCGAGTTTGGCAGGGATACTGAAGGATGAGTTGAATGTTCGAGAAGTGAAATTTAAAGACGTGGATCTCAAGAGTGAGTTTGTTGCTGCGGAGGAATATAAACAGGTGGCGGTGGATGAAGATACAACCTTGTTTTTGGATATTAGCTTGGATAAAAGTCTCATAGAAGAAGGTTTGGTTAGAGACCTCGTGAGAAGAATACAGGGTATGAGGAAGGACCTCGACCTGGAATATACGGCGAAGATAGGAATTATATATGAGGGCGACGAGGAGGTAAAAGAGGCAGTAAACAAATTCTCGGATTATATTTGTGAGGAGACACTTGCGGTGAGTATAGAAAAAGAAAAGCCATCGGTAAAGGTTGGGCAAATTTACGAGAAGAAATGGAAAATAGGTGAAAAAGAGGTTTATCTTGGGATAAGAAAAAAATAGCAATTTTTATATATGATGAAAAACCTTTTCTTAGAAAGAAAAGCTTTACCAAAAGAAAAAAATAAAGGAGAGTGACAAGAAAGAAATGGGCGTATTAGTAGATTTGGAGAAGTGTAATGGCTGTATGGATATAGAGGGAAAGGAAAAGGGAGCAAGTAACTGTGTAGAGGAGTGTCCGGTAGAGTGCATAACTTTGGTTGAAGATGACCCAGGCAATGCTCCACATGGACGAGAACAACATGCGGTAGTGAACAACGAGGAGTGTACCGATTGCGAGGTCTGCATAGACGTCTGCGAACAAGGGGCGTTGAGCATGATGGAGGAGTAAAAAAACAAACTTCGAGAAAGTTTAACCAAAAATTGCCGTACTCTTCGCAACTAAAAAGTATCGGAGATGGAGAAGAAGGTGGTTACTATCGAGGTTGGAGTAAAGATAGAGCGAGTAGAGGTAAAGAATCCCGAAGAGAAGCAGGTAATAATTGGACAGGGTAATTTCACCATTTTCGCCTGCGATGACATCTTTAAGACGCTTTTGACCGCAGTGCCGGGGATAAAATGTGCAGTTGCGATGAACGAAGCGGTGCCGAGGTTGACAAGGGTTACGGGGAATGACGAAAGACTAAAGAAGTTCGCGAGTGACAACTGCCTCCGAATCGGCGCTTCTCACACTTTTTTTATTATGCTCGATAATGCATTTCCCATAAATGTAATGGGTGTTTTGAAGTCGCATCCTGCGGTTGCAAATATCTACGTGGCTTCTGCAAATCCTCTGGAGGTTATTGTTGCCGAGACTGAACTTGGACGGGCAGTGATTGGTGTGGTTGATGGCACGTCAGTGAACAGGATAGAGACCGAGGAGGAGAAGAAGGAGCGAAGAGAGTTGTGTGAGAAGCTGGGGTATGTGATTGAGTGAAAAATTCTAAATCCCATACTACAAAACTCGCTCCTTTTTTAACCACAAAATTACACAGATTCCCAACAAACTTCCTCTTGATAAGAAAATTTGAGTTGTTTTTCTTTTCCGCAAACGCTTTTCTTTTCTGCGAAGCAGCGAAGCATTTTTGATCAAACTTTTTCTAAAAGTTTGTATCGTAAAAAATACTAATGTTTTATATACTATGATAAATGAAGCTCATTTAGGGTTATTCAAAATCTCAGTGCCAAAAGAATACGGCATTGTAATCCCAAAAGAAGGAGCACAGCGAGTCTATTTCAAATTACGTGCTGAAAAGCCAAAGACAACGTATGAAATCAGCGGTGTTTTCAAAAGCGCAATCTCTGGTGATATGCCGATTAGAGCAAAGGAGTTTAAATATCTGTGCGATACTGGCGTGTCGTCAGAAGCAGTGAAAGCCGAATTGAAAAAGACATTTTCGGAAAAGGATGCAGCGAGGCTTGCAAATGCATTTAGGATAGCTCAAGATATACGGAACAATTATTGCACTACAGATACAACAGCGAGGGAGATAAACAAAGAATTTGACCTTTTGAAGATGTATTTGAGCGAAAAAGAGTTTTTAGATGAGATAGAGAGCATTCAAGGGAGAATAAACGCAGAGCTAAGAGAAGACAAGAGATTGGATGCGAAGCATGTTGAAGAGGTAAAGGATTTCTGTGAGAAGTTCACGGAGATGTGGATTGCGAAGTTTTTGAGATAGCGTAAAACTTTAAATAATACCCTACAAATATAGAAATGTGGTAAAAATGGAAATAGTAAAACTATCGGCAAAAGGGCAACTTGTCATCCCTGCGCGGCTAAGGAAAGAATTGGGGCTATCTGAGGGGGATAGATTATTTATAGAGAGAAAGCAAGAAGAAGTGATATTAAAACCCGTGGTGAAACTGTCGAAGTTAAGAGGGATAGACAAATTAGAGGGAGCATCTGAAGAGATTGAGAAGATAAGAAAAGAATGGGATGAAGAATTCGAGAAGGGAATAAAGGAACTATGAAATACCTCTTGGACACAAAGGCACTGATTGCGTTCTTCAATAACGAAGAAGGTGCGGAGAACGTAGAGAAGATTTTGAGCGAGATAGATGAAAATAAAGCGGAGGGGTTCGTAAGTGCTATTACGTTGACAGAAATTTACTATCTCTATTCGAGGAGAAGCGGAAAAGATATTGCGAAGAAGAGAATAGAGCAAATAAAGTTATCGAATCTGAAGATGATTGTGATAAATGATGAGATAGCGATAAAAGCAGGGGAATACAAGATCGGGGCAATTCCGATTGCTGACGCTTTGATAGCAGCAAGCGCTTATTTCATTGGTGCAAAGGTGGTTACGGATGATGAGCATTTTGAACACTTGGATGTGGAAGTTGTAAAATTTAGGGAAAAGGCATAAACAAATGAACCCGCTATTAGAGCAGGAATACCTGAGCAAAATAAAAGAATGCAAAGAGAATGCAAAGAAGTATTACGATAGCGGAGATTATGACAAGGCGAGTGAAGAGTATTTGAAATGCAGTAAAGATTGCGAGATTTTGGTGAAGAAGACGGAGGACGAGACTAAAAAGAAGGAGTATTACGATGCTTTTGAGAAGTTCGTGGATGCTTCGGTGAAATTAAAGAAGATGAAAACAGTCGGTGTAAGCGAAACAGAAACAAAGAAAGAGCACGAGGGAAGAGAAGAAAAAGCAGGGTTCGAGCAGTATATCCGGGATAACGTCATGCGAAAAGAAAAGGAGAATTTGCCTTCATGGGATGATATTGGCGGATTGGAAAAAGTAAAGGACTTGATAAAAAAGTCAGTTGTGATTGGAATAATAGAAAACAAGCCAAAGGCAATCGAAGCTTGGAACACAATCCTTTTTTACGGACCGCCGGGAACAGGAAAGACGCTGATGGCTGCGGCAGTGGCAAAGAACATAGATGCAACGTTTTTTGATGTTAAAGTAAGTCAGATGCTGTCGAAATATTATGGCGAAAGTCCAAAGATAATGTCTGCATTGTTCGAGGTTGCGAGAGAAGAAGCTCCTTCTGTTGTGTTTATTGATGAGTTTGACTCGATTGCACTTAGCAGAGGTGCGGATATAGACGAAGAGTCGAGGAGAGGGTTATCTACTTTGCTTGCGGAGTTGGATGGGTTGAGTTCTAAAACAAGTGAGAAAAAGTTCGTTCTGGTGATTGCAGCAACGAACACGCCGGATGCAATAGACGAGGCGATAATGAGCAGGTTCGGTAAGAAGATCGAGCTACCTTTACCGGATTTTGTGGCGTGTAAGGAGATATTGAGGATACATACTGAGAAGAAAGGGGTTGGGTTGGAGGATGATTTGCTTTTTGACAAATTAGCAAGGTATTGTGTTGAGCAAGAGATGAGTGGGTGAGACATTAAGTTCTTATGCACAGAGGCGATATGGAGGATGCTGGATGAAGAAAATCCAAATCTGGAGAAATTGGCGGAGGAGCCGTATGAGAGGATAAGAGAGTATGAGTTGAAGACGAGAGAGTTGATGGAGGGGGATTTTGGAATATCATAAAAGGAGGTGATAAAAAGATGAAAGCAATTGAATGCACAGAAAAAAGTAAGAAAGCTGTGGAGGAGGAAATAAGTAGATATAAACATGCGAAGGAGCTAATCTCCAAAGCAGAAAGAACTTCACTGACACGGAGATGGCACACATACACAAGGGGGAGCATTAATGGAAACAAAATATGTTAATGAATGTAATGAGGAAATTCCAGACTACATAGTTTCAAGAGCTATAGAACTGGGATGTATAAATCATTTATACATTTATAAAGAGGGAAAGTATGGTGGAAAGTTTCCAAAAGCCAGTATAGGTTGTAGCAAAGCAACACATTTTAGGAATGCCACCAACGCAGAATCTATGAAGGTCCCTTTGGGAGATGGTTGGGTAGCGTTTAAATCACCCTCTGAAAAAGGTTCTCATCGAAATAGATTCCCGAAGTCCTCCTCTAAATCCAAAGCTGAAAAACATACTTCCATTCTTTGTCAGATTGAGGATATAGTTGAGCGCATGTATCATAATAAGTTCAAAACATATCTCACAACCCATACCCGTAAGTATTACAAAGAAACTGAAAAAGAGTCGAGAAAAACATTTTATCATTTGAAAATGTATACTACCGACCCACCAAAGGGTAGGAGTAATGTTAAAGACCCGGATAGTATCGTTGTAGAAGGGCATGAAATCCGGTATGTTATAGAGGTTAAATGGGGCAGCACGGATTTAAAATCAATTTTTGACTCAAACTCAGATGAACTGACTAAGATAAAGGATCTGATAAGAGAATCTAAGGTCTGTCGAGTCATTGGACCATACATCCAGAATGGTATTGAGGTGAACGAAAATGAAAAACATATTGATTTTAAGGTATGTAGCAACACCAGGTTTTTAGTAGTGAGTGATTTGAGAGGTTTATTGAAGTCACATCCTGCTGACTTTGGCTCAATCAAAAGAAAATATAAAGACTTTGATAATCTGTTCAGTATTTGTGATATAAAAGAGGATGTTGAAACATTTTATAGTCTTGACACTTTCCTAAAAGAAAACCAAAACAAGAATAAAGAATACAAGGAGAGAGCAAATAGAAATGACAATCGAAAGAGCCCTCTACGACCCATGTAAACGAGATTTTATCGCACCAAGATTCTTAGCACGGATGAAAGAATGGATAAATCGCTATGACCCAGGTGCATACTGGTATGCTATATCAATACAGAACAATACCAATGAAACAATAGAGGAATGGGGTGTTGAGTTAGGATTTTCTTCAGCACTTAAAATAGAAGAAGCAAAAATAGAAGGCATAGAATACAAAATCCCTCATGAAGCTCATTTAGGGTTATTCAAAATCTCAGTGCCAAAAGAATACGGCATTGTAATCCCAAAAGAAGGAGCACAGCGAGTCTATTTCAAATTACGTGCTGAGAAGCCAAAAACAACGTATGAAATCAGCGGCATTTTCAAAAGTGCAATTGCAGAAGTGCCAATTCGAGCAAAGGAGTTCAAATATTTGTGCGATGCCGGCGTGTCGCCGGAAGCAGTGAAAGTAGAATTGAAAAAGACATTTTCGGAAAAAGACGCGGCGAGACTTGCGTTATCGTTTAAAACAATTCAAGAACTCGATAGGATGTGCAATCAGGATACAAAAACCGAAGAATACCAGGATAAGCTTTCGGTGCTAAAGAATTATACCGAAGGATTCAGCGATAAGTTCTCAAAGCAAGTGGATGATTTTTTAAGGTTTATGAAGGAGGAGCAGTTAGGATATTTAGACGATGAATACAAAGGAAAGGTGAGAAGGTTTTGCACGAATTTGGTTGATGTATGGATAAGTGAATTTTTGAAGGGGTGAAAGAAAGAAAATGGGAATAAACATAGAGTTTTCGGAACAACTAAAGAAAGAGTTGGAGGTCATTACGAAGACAGGTCACTACAAATCAACGAGCGAATTCATTAAGGACGCCGTAAAAACGATTCTCGCAGCGAGAAAAGACCTCCGGGTTTCAATAGCAGTTGAATTGTATAAAGAGGGCTATTCGTTGGGGAAGGTCGCTGAGATTGCAGATGTAGATTACGAGGAGATGAAGCGGATATTGGTAGAAAGCGGCATCGAGTTACGAAGAGGTGTGGAAACGGTAGAGGAGCTGGAAGAAGGTGCGAGAATGCTACGGAGTCTCGAAATGAAATGATAATCGTTGACACGGGGTTTTTAAGCTCTCTTTTCAATATTTCGATAATTGTTGGACTTTTAAAGGAAAAAGACTTCTACAAGTTCAAGAAAGATGTTTTAATGCGACTTAAGGATTGCGAAGATTAACATCGAAGTGTGTGAAAAAGATGAAATGCTATTTTTGTGGAGGAGAAATGAAGAAAGGAAAAACAACCTACACGATAAATAAAAAGGGATACCATTTGCTTATTGATGAAGTCCAGGCATGGATTTGCGAGCAATGCGGCGAGCCATATTTTGAAGGCGATGTAGTGGATGCTATTCAAAAGCTTGTAGGGGAGTTAGATGTGCGAGTGGAAAATGTACGAGAGGTTGCTTTAGCCTATTGAAGGGCAAGAAAGACCGGGGTTCAGATTGAAAAAGAAAGGAGGTAAATGACAAGATGGAACCGTGCAGCCTTTGTGGTGGAGAAATGGAAGAAAAAGAAGTAGAAGTGATTAAAAAAGCGGGAGAGAAGGTGGTAGTGGTAAAAGATGTGCCAGCATGGGTTTGCAAGCAATGTGGAGAAAGATATTATTCGATAGATACCGTGGAACGGATTAATGAGATGGTAAGAGAAGTGGGGGAAGAAAAAGTCAAAATGCAAAGAATTTTCGCCGGCGAGCTGAACTTTAAAGCGGCAATGCCGGGTTAGCTTTCGGTGCTTAAAAATTACACGGAAAGATTCAGCGATAAGTTTTCAGAGCAAGTGGATGAATTTTCGAGGTTTATGAAGGAGGAGCAGTTAGGATATTTGGATGATGAATATAAGGGAAAGGTAAGAAGGTTCTGCACGAATTTGGTGGATGTATGGATAAGCGAGTTTTTGAAGGGGTGAAGAAAGAAATAATATCCGAAAAACTTATCAATATCAGAATATAAACTATTTATACGGTGAATAAAAAAATAGCTACAGCTTTGGCTTATTCGGATGTGATGCTGACAGAAGCAGAGGATATACCAAAAGCAGTAGATTTTGAGGTTTTAGATTTAAAGAAGTTTACTGATAAGTATTTCTAATTTATTTTAACCGATCTTGAAACATGAATAGGTTTTTACCGAAAGTTTAAAAAAGTTGTTGGTAAAGCTTTCTTTTTTAAAGAAAGCTTTTACGACACAACCTGCACTTTCGATACCTTAATAGAAGGTGAAACGACATTATAAATCTGCCTTGTGTCGTTCCCAACCATTTCCACATCTTTCAATACCTCTTGCATGTTGCCCACGAGCATCACCTGCGTAACAGGGAACAACTCACCCTTTTTAATGCCAAAAGCATTCTGCACGACAACGGAGAAATCGCCGGATGCTCTTGAAGCCGTATGTGCGCCAATTACATCATTTACAAACAATCCTTCATCACGTATTTCGCTGATGATTTCTTCTTTGGAAGCACTGCTTTCCCTCTCTTTTATAATGAAATTCGTTGCTCCGGGGGTTGGTAAATTGTCGAAACTTCTTATTGCGTTACCTGTGCTTTCCACACCGTCTTTACCGGCGGTGTAAGAATCATACAGGAAATTTTTTAGCACGCCTTTTTCCACTAAGCTCGTAGGTTGAGAGGGAACGCCTTCGCCATCCATCTTCCTGCTGTTTACACCCAGCGGCATCGTGCCATCGTCTATAATCGTGAGAGTTTCAGAAGCTATTTCTTGTCCTTTTTTACCATGATAGGGTGATTGTTTTCGCTGCACATTCTCAGCACTCAGTTGTGGAATCAAGGTGTAAGCTAAAAGGCTTTGCACCGCTCTGGGCGAGAAAACGACAGGAATCTGTGTCGTTTTTAGCTTCTTACCCCCTAAGCTGCCTGCCGCTATTTTCACTGCCTCTCTGCCAATCCATTCAAAATCTATGTCACCGAGCATTCTGCTTACTTTTCCCTCCCAGCCGGATGTGTCCTCTCCGCTACCACCAGCTTCACTTGCCACAACCATTATCCCCGCGGAGGCATAAGTGCCTGTATCATTCGTTTCGATACCTTCGGAATTCAAAATGTAGGTTTCATCGTAAGCAGCGGCGAAACTGCCTTCTGTTGGTGTGCATGTCACGCTTTTTTTCACTTCGTACTTTTTCATCCCCGTTAGCATCTCTTTGCAATATCCTATCGCATCCTCGCTCCCACCCTCAACTGCAAGAAGGTCAATTATTCGGTTATCAAAAGTTTTTTCCGGTTTCTTGTAGCTACGCTTGCTACGCTTTGATGACACAAAGCCGGAAAAATTCGGGTCTTGCTCGGATACCCTCGCTTGTTTTATCGCATGCTCCACGCATTCTTCTATTTTCCCATTTTCCAAAGCCGTAGTGTATGAAAATCCTATTTTATTTGATATTACCACTCGCACTCCAATGCCTGTGCTTTTCACGTGCTTCACCTTTTTTACTTCCTCTCGCTCAAGGTCAATGCTTAGAACATCACTTCGTTCTCCATAAATTTCCGCCTGATCACAGCTTTCCAACGCTTTTTCCAGTCCTTTATGCATGATGTCGAGCATTTTGTTTCTCACTTTTGTATAACCCCCCATTTACTCCTTTTTCTCACACATATAAACACCTATTTTAAGGCTGTTTTTATCTTCTTTTGGGATTTGGAAATTGGGATTTACTTGGTATAAACCTTTCTTTAAAAAGAAAGCTTTACCAAAGAAATTATTATTTTTTCTTTTAGCACAGGTTTTCTTTTTTCTAAAAAGAAAAAGTGTTTTGACATTGGGATTTATTATCCGGTATACAAATACAAAGAAATGATTTTATAATCCTTTGAATCGTAATTAAAATTAAGGTAAAAGTGATAAAATTAAGCTATGAAAAGGGAACAATAGTGGTAAAGAGCAATTTCAAGCTGCCTCATACCGTTTGGGATAATAGAGTGGGATGTTATAGATGCTTGCCGATGTTCTATAAGGACTTGACAGACTACCTAAACCTATCTAATCTCGCTTACGAAGACAATGTTGTTCTGGACTTAATGCCCATGCAGAATTTAACCTGCAATTTGACACTGCACGACTACCAGAAGGATGCACTAAACAAATGGCTGCAAACAAAGAACGGTGCTTTGGTTTTACCCACCGGTGCGGGCAAGACAATAATAGGAATAAAAGCGATTTCGGTGCTGAATGTCCCTGCACTGGTGGTAGTGCCAACTTTAGAGTTGGTCAAGCAATGGAAAAATGAATTGGTGAACAAATTTGGAGTTGAAGTTGGGACATACACGGGTGAGGAGCACATATTAGAACCAATAACAGTCTCAACTTATGATACCGCATATTTAAGGGCTGAAGAGCTTGGAAACAGGTTCCTTTTCTTACTCTTCGATGAGGTTCACCATCTGCCTTCGCCTGGATATGCGAACATAGCAGAGATGTTTATTGCTCCTTACAGGCTGGGATTGACCGCGACTTATGAACGAGAAGACGGGCTCCATAAAGACCTCGAAAGACTGATAGGAGGAAAGGTTTATGAAATTGAGATAGATAAACTGCGGGGCAAGTATTTAGCTGAATATACAACGAAGAAAATCGTTACCGATTTAACTGAAGATGAAAGGGAGGAATACGAAAAATACCACTCGGCATTCAGCGAGTTCTTGAAAAAGAGGAACATAATCCTGAAATCACCCAAGGATTTCAGGTTGCTCGTTATGAGGAGCGGTCGTGACGCAAGTGCGAGAGAGGCTTTGCTGGCGAGAAACAAAGCGAGACAGATAGCTTTAAACTCGAAATCGAAGTTAAATGCTCTTTCTGAAATTCTGGAAAATCATTTCGGTGAACGAATGATAATATTCACGGAGCATAATTCTTTAGTTTACGCAATTTCCAAGGAGTTCCTCATACCTGCGATCACGCATACAACACAAAAAGAGGAGCGGGCGGAAATCCTGGAAAACTTCCGGGAGGGGAAATATAAGGTGGTAGTAACATCCAAGGTTCTGGAAGAGGGCATTGATGTTCCTGAAGCTTCGGTTGGTGTTATATTGAGCGGAAGTGGAAGTAAAAGGGAATACAAGCAGAGATTGGGTCGTATATTGCGAAAGAAAGAAGGGAAACTCGCAATTCTTTACGAAATCGTATCAAAAAAGACGACTGAAATTGCAATATCAAGGAGGCGTAGAGGCACGAAAGCTAAGATGTCTGAATAAGAAAGAAGATCTTTGATCAACTTTTCTTTATAAGAGAGGTTTTTGCAAATGAAGTTAAAAGTAGCAGTAACAAAGAGCGCAGAAAAGCATATATCCAAGCATGACATTGAGAAAAGGGAGATTCTTCAGATGTTAAACCATCCACGTTTTTTGAAAAAGACAAAAGAGAGATACGTTCTCTATGGCAAGACCGATGCGGGGAGATACCTGACCCTGGTCTTAAAGCGAAGGGGAGAAGTATATTTTCTGGTTACAGCAAGAGAAAGCACTGATGATGAAAAAAGTTTATATCGAAAGAAGACAAAATAAAAAATAGGGAAATAGCAATGAAAAAGGTGAAGATAAGAAGCATTGAGGATTTAAATTCCGTGCCTGAAGGGCTTTTCGAGATTGAAGAATGGGATTTAGAAGCGGAACTTCTGGAAGAAGTAGACGCAAAACTTATCGTGAAAGAGGATATCGTGGAAGTCGCCGTAGATCCAGAAACCTTTGAGAGAGTGAAAGAGAAAAAAATGGTTCTCGTTTCCTCTTAAAGCAATAAGAAGAAGTGTTACCAAGTGAACTCCTCGTAACGAAGATAAGAAAGGACAGGATATACCCAGTTTTCGCTGAGATAGACGAAGAGCATCTGGAATTGGCTGAGGAGCTTATAGAAGTTTATAGTAATTTTGCAGGTAAAAAGAAGAGCGAGATAGATGAAATAGTGGCGGAGTTTGAACAGGGCTTGAATTTCAAACTTGTAAGAGGATTGAGAACGCTTTTAGAGCGAAGGTGCATCTTCAAGTCGAAGTTCGCAATTGAACCCGTGTTGGCGAGAAGGGCTGTTTTTGAGACGGCGAGCAGCAAAAAAGTCACGATTGGAAAAGAAAGAGAGAAGGTAATGGAAGAGGTTGCAAAGAAACTGAACATTTCTGTTGATGATTTAGAGCAATCTTTATGGGCAGACCAGGAATCTGAGGTTGTACTGGATGATTTTGCAGCTTTAACTCCAGAAGAGCTGTTAAAGTTGTATAACCTTTCACTTGCTCAAACGCTATTGTTTAAATCCACGGGTATGACCATCTCGTTTAAAAGCAATTATAAAGAGATTTTCCGTGCAATTAAATATCTTGGATTGATGTATATCCCGGAGGGGAATAAGGTAAGGATTGAAGGCGCTTCGTCATTGCTGAAATTGAGTGAGCGGTATGGCACGTCGCTGGCAAAATTGCTTCCCGTGATTGTCAACAGCGATGAATGGGAAATAGATGCCGAGATTGTTATCAGGCGCGATACACCGAGGATTTATCATTTTGTGATGGACAGCAGGAGTAAGAATTTGTTAATGAGTGAAGAGAAAGAGGCAAAAACTACGTTTGATAGCAGCGTTGAAGAACGGTTTTATAATGCGTTTACATCCTCGCCGGCATCAAAGGGCTGGGAATTGATACGGGAGCCGGATGCGGTTTTCACGGAAAGCAAAGCCGTGTTCATACCGGATTTTAAGTTCAAGCATACGGAGATAGGCATAGAAACCTATTTTGAAATCATGGGGTTCTGGACGGAGGATTACATAAAAAGGAAGTTGTCAAAACTTAGAGCGGTACCTTTCAACATTTTAGTGGCAATTGATAAGAACCTCGCATGTTTTAATTCGGCAAATACCGATTTGGGTCTTCATCAGCCCATGATTCTGTACAACAGGAAAGTTCCTGTTGGTGAGGTGCTCAGGTATTTAATGAAGATTGAGAAGGAAGCGATAGAGAAGCAAGTGGAAAGTTTTAAGTTTGAGGGAACGCAGATAAAGCTCGAGGGAGACATAATCCCCATTAAGGATATTGCCATGCGATATAATGTTGGTAAAGAGGCGGTAAGAGCATGTTTGAATAACCCGGGTTATGTTGTGTTTAAAGAGGTAGTGGTTAAAAAGGGGCTGTTGAGCGAAGTGAAGGAAAAACTCTCTTCTAAAAATATAAAATTGTATGTAGAAGCAAGGAGGATTATTGAGGATATTGGCTTACTAAATCCTGATGAGGTTTTGGCAAAAATCGGGTTTAAGGTGAAATGGAAAGGTCTGGACATAGGTGCTGCAAGTATTGAGTT
>JAGLZV010000078.1 GCA_023131215.1 Candidatus Methanophagales archaeon
AGCGGTTTGAGCTTTTTTATACTTTTCATACCACTTTCTCATCTCCGTTAAAAGCTAAAGGACTACGTCATATAAATAAACGTATTGTTTAGGTACTAAATTTTAGAAGTGGGCAACCTGGTTGTGGCAGTGGTGGGCAGCGTAGATGTTAGCGAGATTGAGGAATAGTACGGGTATCTAACTTAATGCAAAAAGTAGGGGAGCACTTATAGTGCTCACCCGGAATAAGCCAGCTCTAAACTCCACTTATTCAGCTTGCCTATGTCCCTTCCCTCCAGATCGGTCACCTGCAATATCCAGTTGCCCTTTATAGATTGGCCTGCGAGGTCTGCCAGAGCGACGGTGAAACCAGAATCGTAGGTCTTTATCAGATTGTCCTGACCGAAGCCAGTACGATTGTGCAGGATCGCCTGTTTACCTGCTGGCGTGAAGAGCTCCACTCTCAAATCGCCGATGTAGGTGTGGCTGATATCGACATCCACCGTGACTTTTCGCATCGTGCCCTCTTCATCAATAGCTATGGCGTTCCTCACACCAGTAGGATCATCATCAGGAATGTCCAATTTCGGGAACGATTCTTTGCTGACGACCTTTACGGTGGCTTCTGCTGGACCCACTACAAAGCTTATGACCTCGCCAAGTTCACTAATTTTTGATATAATCAACCCAGAATCTGAACCGTCCCACTGTCTTGAATGAGGATTGGTGGAATGGGACAACGCAATTCCGTCCTCTCTACCGAACATATCGCCCGGATCGCCGCCCCTGCCGCGGTTCTTCTCTAAGTCTAAATGCCCGTCAGCCTGGAGCAGACCACACTGATAGTGTCTTCTGGGAGTTCCTCCCTGCCACTCGTTGGAGCCGAATATATCGCAATGGTACACTGCCAGACCACTCGATGGTATGTGCTCATCAAGATCGAGCTTGGACCGGTTCTCCACTAAGAAGTACTCGTTAAAATAGCAAGTTTCAAAGACTATAGCCGTTCCATAATCCCCGTGAGTGATTTGATATTTGCCTGGTTTGTTGAGCACCACCTTATTGTCGCACCATCCCACTAGGTTTCTCAGATATGCGCATATGGGTGACGGCGTTCGACCCCGATTGTTATGGTTGCCCGAACTCATAAGGCAATAGTGGCCAAGTCCAGCACTTTCCTCAAAATCACCGTCACGTCCCCCGTAATCGTATAGATCAGGAAAACGGCAAAGCATATGACCGTTCTCGTGACAGAAGGTGCCGATGCTAAGGTCTGATTTTGTCCTGCCCAGACTGGAGATCATATAGAAATAGGTTCTGATATCACCGTATTGGAGGTCAAGGACGAAATTGTGGGGCCACAACCAGTCCCTGTATTGGGTCTGTCCTGCGTACAGGAAGCTCAGAGCATCGATTATCCCCTCCCCTCTGGAATCGAACTGGGCGAGATCTATCCCCCTATTAACCACGGCATCGAGAGCTTCTTTGAACAACTGGTGTTGTACGTAATACTGACGGTTATGGCTCAGCGTAATGGGGCCAACTACCTCATTGGTATAGTCGAGTTTACCGTTGGACATCTTGAGGTAATATTCACGAACCGAGCAGAAGTTTCCGTTTTCAGAGTAATCCTGACCGTTAAGTATATCCGAGACCTCCTCGGCCGTGACCGTGCTTTTGACATCCTGAAACTGGACCAGGATCGTCAAGCCATTGACTTTTCCTTCGATGACACGACGCCCTTCCAACAATCCCTTACTCGGTCCTAAGGTTCTCATGGTATCAGGAGCCCGATAAGGGTCTGGTGGCGGGATCATCAGAGCATGCCTCGCTTCGAATTTGGCGTTACGGACTTCTCCTGATTCCTTAAAATGCCGTCGTACTCTGGCTGGTGGGCTCTCTATCTGGGACACACCGCTGGAGACAAATTCGCCATTAATAAGGTCGGCATAGCAGTACAATCCAAGGTCGGAATCGTAGACAACTGTGTAACCATCCTCGTTCTCATAACGGGCGTAAGACTCGTCGCCAAAGACTACCAGTTTGACGTCAGGTCCGTTCTCCTGCTCGAAGGTTAAAGTCTCTCCGAATATCGCACTCATTCTATTCTACCTCCTTCGGAACAAGCGTTGTAGCTCATGGCCAAGCCCTCTGTTCTGGCTGGCCCTACTTCCTTAAAACCTGTCTCTTTTCTCCTCTTATTCATTTTTCTTCTCCTTTCATTTAACACGTGTTACATATATGTGTATATTCTACGTATACTAACTATCTCTTTAAAAAGTTTTCGGCTTTTGATTTTGTGGATATTTTCGAGATATTTCAGATAGCATAGCCTTTTGAGGTTATAACCGCATACTCTTGCAAACGCATCCATCTTCTCACACAACGTTTTTCGTTTTAGAACTATCCATGCTTCCACTTCGATATCCTTCAAGATCAAGTGTGACGTAATTGAAGCCAAGCATTTTCAGTTTTCCGCAAATATCCTCAAGCATTTTTGCATCGGAAAAAACTTCTATCTCTTCCTTACCGACCTCTATCCTCGCTATTCCTCCACGGTGCAATCTGACCCTGACTTGCCTGAAGCCCATATCCTTTAAGAAGTCCTCAGCTTTTTCTATCCTCTCCAGTTTTTCCCTCGTTATCCTCTCTCCGTATGCTATCCTTGTAGCTAAACAAGGATTTGGTGGTTTATCCCAAAAGGGCAGCCCTATCTCCTTCGCCATTTGCCTTACCTCATTTTTCGTTATGCCCACTTCTGCAAGAGGATGCCAAACTCCTTCTTCTTCGGATGCAACAATGCCAGGACGGTGTTTAGCCAAATCGGAAAGGGTAACGCCTTCTGCAATTGTTGTTACGCCCTCTTCCGCTGCAACTTCTTTTAGTATCCGCGAAAATTTTTTCTTACAGAAGTAGCATCTGTTATACGGATTTATGACAAAATCTTCGTTCCTCTGCCAGAAGAATTGTACTATCTTATGCTTGATGCCCATGCGTTTTAAAAAGCTCTTTACATGTTCTAATTCCCTTCTCGGAAACAGTTCACTGTCTATCGTTACTGCACGGACTTTTTCACCCAGTACTTCATGAGCGACCATCAGCAGAAAACCGCTGTCAACACCACCAGAGAAAGCGACAAGTAACTTCTCTTTCTCTCTTATTCTTCTTTTCAATTCCTCAAGTTTCTCTCTCGCTGTGTGCGCAAGCATGATAAAGGGTGTGTTTTTTAAATAGGTAAAAAATCATATAAGGGATAGGGATATCACGCCCATGAACAGGAGACTAATATAAATGCCATCAAGCAATCGGCTCAACCCAGAAAGAGGACGCACATTTCAGAAAACAGCCTCCGAAGTTTTATCTCAATACTTTGGGGCGGATTTCCGCATTGACTATCCCATTGCGATAGGCATACCGCCAAAAAAGCACAAGTTCGATCTTGTCTCAATTGAACAGCGATACGTTGGCGAATGCAAGAACTACTCTTGGACAGAGAGCGGCAATATACCTAGTGCCAAGATGGGATTTGTCAACGAGGCAGTTTTCTATCTGTTACATTTGCCTCGAGGTGTTCATCGCTTTGTGGTAATGCGTAGAGATACTCATCCAAAGCGCAGTGAAACTTTGGCAGAGTATTATTATCGCACTTACAGTCACTTGCTGGATGATGTGTTTGTCATAGAATTGGATGTTGAGACAGGCGATCTAAAAGAATTGGGGCATGACTTCGCCTAACATCCCTTAGAACTCTTCTTCTTTTTCCCCTTCACTACTTTTTATGTACCTTTTAAAACACTATTTCCGGAGTAATCATCCATTCTACAGACCAGCGCCCATCTTTATTTCTCTCAAGGCATACAATTCCACCCATCCTGAAAGCCACAACTTCCTTTTCTTCATCTCCACAAAGTAAACCACCGCTGAGTTTACTCAAGTGGGGTAGATGACCAACCACTATGATATCCTCATCCATCGCGGATAAACGATCTTCCCAAACCTTAGGATCGGCATTAGGAGCCAATTCCTCAGCTTCTATTACTTGTTCGATATTCAGTTTTTTTGCCACTATCTCTGCTGTTTGTTTGGCACGTAACTTACCACTATGGAATATTTTATTCGCTTTAATATCCAGTTTTTTCGCATATTTCGCTATCTCCTGAATATCTTCTCTTCCCCTCTCCGAGAGAGGTCTCAAAGGATCTTCTTCCTCCTTTTTAGCCTCTCCATGTTGGACTAAATAAAGTCTCATCAATAATACCTCAATTTAGAATTTGCTCTTTGCATTTTTCACTGTCTGTTCAAAATTCCACAGAATTTTGAGCAGATACTACCACCCTCTCACCTGCAACATCTCCTCCTCTCTCAAAACGCTTACCTCAATCCCTTTCATCGGTATTCCTAATCCTTTAGAAATCTCCGCCAGTTTCTTTGCGTCATCGTAATTGTTCACCGCTTCCACAATTGCAGAAGCCATTCTGGGCGGATTTTCCGACTTGAAAATCCCGGAACCCACAAAAACACCGTCTGCTCCGAGTTTCATCATAAGAACCGCATCCGCAGGCGTTGCAACTCCTCCTGCTGCAAAATTCACCACTGCTAATCGCTGCAATTCCGCCGTCTCCTGCACCAATTCAAAAGACACTTTCAGCTCTTTCGCAACGTCTTTCAACTCTTCCCCGCTCTTTCCCTTTAGCGACCTTATGTCGCCCATAATCAATTTCATGTGTCGAACGGCTTCCTTCACGTCTCCAGTCCCCGCTTCTCCTTTCGTCCTTATCATCGCCGCACCTTCCTCTATGCGACGCAATGCTTCTCCTAAATCGCGGGCACCGCAGACAAAAGGCACTGTAAATCCTCTTTTGTCCACGTGATGCGTGTCCACCGGTGTTAGAACCTCGGATTCATCCACCATATCAACGCCCAACGCTTCCAGTATTTCCGCTTCTACAAAATGCCCTATGCGGCATTTCGCCATCACCGGTATCGTAACCGCTTCAATGATTTCCGATATAACCGCAGGGTCTGCCATTCTTGCAACGCCGCCAGCTTTTCTGATGTCAGCAGGAACAGCATGCAGAGCCATAACAGCAATAGCACCTGCATCCTCCGCCACTATCGCCTGTTCCGCACTTGTCACATCCATTATCACACCTCCCTTTTGCAAGGAAGCGAAACCGCGCTTCAAAAGCTCTGTTCCGTGTCTAAGGTGTTCAATTTCTATCCCCATCCTTTTCTTCTCCATCATCGTCTCATCCCCCGTTCTATAATGATTTTACTTAGGAAAGGATTATCAATTAAAAAACTTTTTGCAAGCAAAAACCTTTACTAACTAATAAAAATGCGACTTGCTTTTGAACTGTCAGGTGAGCATGAAACACTGCCGAAAGCAGAGGTTTTAGCATGTTTAGATGCGTTAAGTGTTGCTTACGAGGAAAGGATGTCCTCGAATGGAATATTGGTGATTGATGCACAACTTTCGCCTGAAGTTCTCGATACCATATCAAAGCGATTGGGGATGACGCACTGCGTATATGAAGTGAAAGGCATGAGTAAGCCAGAGGAAAGGGAAATACTTGCAGTCGTCAAAAATGTGGATAGAGACGATATTATGGAACAAGGGCACACATTTGCAGTGCGTGTTAAGAAAAAACAGATTTTTTTAGATAGAGGTTTAGAGAGAAAAGCAGGAGAAATCATAAAACGAAAAGGTTATAAAGTGAACCTGAGGAATCCATCTAAAACGTTTGTTCTCCTGCTAACAAAACAAACGTGCTTTTTCTGTTTGCTCTTACACTCCGTGGATAAGAAGCAATTTGAGGAACGGAAACCGCATTTAAGACCTTTCTTCTCGCCCGGTGTTATAATGCCAAAATTTGCTCGTGCTCTGGTTAATCTCAGCCGCATAAAAGAGAAAGAGCTTTTTCTTGACCCTTTCTGTGGCACGGGTGGGATATTAATAGAAGCAGGCATGATAGGGGCGACACTGGTTGGAATAGACGTGCAGGAAAAGATGGTGAGAGGAGCTGAAGAAAACCTGGGTATTTATGGACTGAATGGAGATTTAATCGTAGGAGATGCATCTAAAATGGCATTACGGGATAATAGCGTTGATGCCGTCGTGACAGACATGCCTTATGGCCGGTCTTCTTTAATATCCGGGTCAGGCTACTTTATTGCAGAATCCCACTCCTTGTTCCTCGAACGTTTATACCAGAATGCTTTGAATGAGATACATCGTGTGCTTAAAAACAAGGGAAAAGCAGTTATCGTCTCCAACTCTCCTTCTCTTTATTCCCTTTCCCGCGAGCACAATTTCCACGCCCTTGAAAATCACAAATACAGAGTTCATAAAAGTTTAAATAGGTACATAGCAGTACTTGAAAAAAGGTGAAAAAACTTGAAAGTGCGTTTACCAAATGGGAGGGAAATAGAAGCGATGGATGTAGACTTTGAGACGATAAAAGAGGATTGGAATGAATATAAGCTGGAAGACGGCACGGTATTGAAGTTTAAGACGATTGTGAGTAGTATTATTCGCACTGCGGACTACGACCCGATGACTGGTGACCCCGTCTACCATGTCCGTTCTACGAACATACTGCGAGTGAAAGTGCCAGAGGAGATGAAGCGATTGCCTGCCACAAAGAAACCAGGTGGAGAGGGGGAAGGAGTTGAAGTGGGCTAAATTCGTTAGCAAAAATTGATGACAGAGCTCATTAAATAAAGTTTATTGCAATTTCTTATTGTTATATGCTTATTACATTGAATATCATACGATTTTTTATTTGCCCGGCGATGTGCGACTGGGCAAGATCAACTGCTCAGGTGGCGAGGGTATTGATTTTGGTTTAGGCTCCAGCTTCGGTTATTTACTACCCGTTATTGCTCTCTCGGTTTTCGCTCTGGCGCTTTCATCGCTATCGTAAAAATGAAGCGGAGGGGAGATGCGAAGTAGTTGAGGTTAAAAAAGGCGAAATCGAGGTCCGAAAGAAGGAAAGCTCATCAGAAAGAAAGAATGGGGTAGAACGAACGTTATAGAATTATCAGAATGATTTTTATCAAAAAAGGGAGGAAAATGAACGTTTTGAACGCTTATGTGGACGATTCGTTCTGTTATCCTTTTTTATATCGTTCAAAATAAGATATGAACGGAGGTAATAAAAAATGGGAAGCATACATAGGAGGATTTTGTGCATGGGCGTAGTAGCACTGCTGTTGCTGAGTCTCCTTGGGACGGGTGTCGCAGTATCGCAACAAGTGCAGAAAGGGAAAGCGGCGGATAAAGTAGCGAAGGGACTATCGTGGGACAGGGCTGTGGGAGAGATTTCGCAGAATAAAGCTCTGAAAGTGCCGATTAGAGTCTTTCATAGAGGATATGGCTTCGCCTTGAACGATAGCGGTGACGAGTTCCATGTGCTCAGGGTGCACATCATCAGGGCAAGACGCATTCAACCGATATATATTAGGGAACTTATGGAAGCGAACAAGAACATCGATGGAATAAAAGCGGAAATCGAAGGAGGGGGATGGCATCCCTTCTATCGAGGGCATCTGCGGCTTGGTGAAAGCCACTACCGGCTTGTTAACATCACCGTGGGTGATAATCGAACTTTCAATGCAGATATTGTGGAACTAGACGAGAACGGAGAAATAGGTAATATCTCGGTAGCCGTTAAGAAGTACGAGGGTGCCTGGATAGGTGAGGGCAACCTAACGATGTATGAAAGTGAATACAGCGGTGAATACAGAGTGTTGCTCGATGTTCTTCCGCCAAGACCAATCTTACGTGGGCGATAGGATAAAAAATAAAGACGATAGGTCAGATGGTCACCCTGGGTCATCCGATTTTTTATTTTTTCGCTCATATTTTCTAAATAAGAACATGCTCAATAAAGAGTGAAAAATCAATATCAAAATCCCGGCTCCCCCATGAGCCTTATTTTGGGCAAATACGGCAATAGGCAATAAGCAATAAGCAAGACATCGTCTCCAATCCCATACCCTATTTGGCTATTCCCTATTCTCTATTCCCTTATTTTTACTTCTTTACCCTTTCTTTTTGGCACTATTTCTATCTCCGCATGCTCGAATTTAGTTTTTAGTTCTTTACCTTGTTGCAAATAATCGAGAAATATTGCGAGTGCTGCTATTTCCGAATGTGGCTGATTTGATACCGCGAGGTTCCAATCTGCTACTTCAAAAACATCGAATGGCACTTTCTCAGCACCTACTACGACCATTATACGAGCCTTTTTCTTTTTCGCTTCTTCCCTTATTTCATCTATCACGTCAAGGAGGTTCTCACCGTACATCGTGAGATGACACACTTTTCCGCCTTCTTGCTTCCATTTCTTTAGCTCTTCGCGCCATTTCACACCTGTTTGCACAAAGAAATCGCCACCCCACCTCTTTGTTACTTCTCTTATACTTCTCTCCACGCCTTTATCCTCAGAAGCGAGTAGCATGCCTCTCGCACCTAATGCACGTCCAACTAATCCGACATGCGTGGTTATTCGTTTATCTCTCTCCGGGCGGTGTCCTAATCTCAGCACTATGATTTCCATCACACAACACTTTCTTTCTAAAGAAAGAACCTGTGCTAAAACTTTTTTGCTTCGCAAAAACCTTTACTAAAAAATATACGTTTCTTTGATCAAACTTTCTTTGTGAAAGAAAGTTTGTTGGTAAAGCTTTTCTTTCATCATTGCTAAAGCAATGGAACAGCGAAGCTGTTCAAAGAAAAGGTTTGTGCTAAAAGAAAAAACTAAGAAAAGATTTAGGGTAAAGCTTAAATATGCCTAATATTGGATATAAAAGGTAGAAAAAATGGATCGGAAATTAATTACGGGATTGTTACTGAAAGGGAAAGTGATAAAGATATGAAAAAGAAAACCATTGTAGGTTCAACAGCCATAGCAATCGTAGTTGTGGCTATATTTACGGGATGCATTGAAGAGGAGGTCCCAACATCTACAAAGCTGCCTAAAATATCTGAACTAACTGAATTTTTTAATCCCGACATTACTGAACAAACGCTTCCTTACTCTAAAGCTTCAGGGTCGCGAGTGTGTCTTGTTAACTACAAGAATGCTACAGACCCCACATGGGACGAGTTAATTTCTTTTCTGGAGAGCGATGACACTGATGAGCAACCTTATATTGAGGATTCGTTTGTTTGTGCGGAGTTTGCCGAGATGCTGCATAATAACGCCGAGGCATCAGGCATTAAAGCAGCGTATGTCGGGGTGGATTTCGTCGTTGGAGAAGGTCACGCAATCAATACGTTCAACACAACGGATAAGGGGCTTGTGTATGTGGATTGCACTAGGGGTTTTTCTTCTCCAATAATCGCAGAACTCACCGATAGCGAGAAAAGAGAAGAACGTGAGCATGACAAGATTGCTTATGTGGTTGAAGGTAAAGAGTATGGATTGATAAGCATAGATAAAACTACATCTCCGGAGTATTGGTTTTATGAAGACTATACGGAGAAATGGGAAGACCTCGAGAAGGATATTGCTGCATACAATAGCGATGTTGAGGTGTATAATAATGATGTCAAAGCATACGAGAGAGATGGAGAGGCGTATGAAAGAGCGGTGGGTGGTAGGACGTATATAAGCGACCATGAAGAATATGAAAGACTGAATAAGATGTATAATAAGCTGAAAGCGAGGGAGAACGAATTAGACAGCGGAGGAAACGAGTTGGATGTGAGGCGTGACAGGTTGGATGAACGGCAAGGGGAATTGGGATACTACCGCTGGGAGCCGTTAGGCGTTGTTACGGATGTTGAGGTTTATTGGTGACAAGGAAGGTAATAACTTAAAAACCATTAATAAAACAAGTTAGGGGTCCATTTAGTCCCATAATATGAAAATAAGATATCTACAACACAGTTCATCAATTCCTCTGGAGTTTGGATATTCTCCGCAAAATCTTTATATCCAAAATCGAATTTAAAGCCAAACAATTTATTTTAGACTTAAGCTTATTTATTTCCTTCTAAATCCTTTTTTATCGCCTTTAGCTTGAACCCAGGATTGTCTCTTTCCGCAAATCTTACAATACCTCTTCCAGGTTTTTACATTTGAAGTGGGACCATAATCTATGTATGTCTTCCTTGACCACTTATGTATTCCAATTTTACAAAGAAATTTCCTAACTTTTACCATTTTCGATGTTTGCCTTCTTCCTTTTTCTTTCCAAAATCCTTTTCTCTCTCCTGATAAGGGTCGGAAGTTCCCTCTAATTTCCTCTCTAAACTTTACTTCATTGATTCCTGTCTTAGCCAATCTAAATTTTCTGTTACTTTCCTGGCGTTTGCAATTACTTCTTCTGTATTTGGTTCACTAAATGCTCTTTTTTCAGGCATTAATGGATATTTCTCTCTCAGTGTTTCTTCGTTTAATGCGTTGAGTATCTCCTCATGTTTTTTCTTTTCCTCTTCTTCAGCCTTTTTATCAATCCATTCACACTTTATTTTTTACTGTGTACTATAAATATAAAGTATTCTTTCCTAAAAGTAAAAGAAATAAGGAGGTGAATCAGACCATGTTGAGACATTTTACATTGGAATATTGGATAGACGGCAATTGGTATGTTGGGCGACTGAAAGAAATTCCCGGTGTATTTAGCCAAGGCGAATCCTTGGAAGAGTTAGAAGAAAATATCCGTGACGCATACCACTTAATGGTGGAGGAGATTTCGTACCGAACTATGGCACAGACTAAAGAACTAATTAGAAAGCAGCTCGGGCTCAAATGATGGCGAATCGTTTCTTAAAATGAATCCGAGAAGGAGAGAATCATGGAACTTATAACCATAATAATCGTTTTAGCATTGACCGGGATAGGAGTTGGATTCGCGGAAGGACTTCTCGGTGTTGGTGGATGCTTCATCATGGTTCCCGTAACTTTCTTTGTATTCACTACAATGGGTTTTTCACCTGATACGGCAATAAGACTCGCATTTGGCTCTAACCTTCTTGTCGTGTTTCCAACCGCAATCAGCGGAGCATGGGCGCATACGAAAAAAGAAGCGGTATGGTGGAAGGCAGGAATGGTTTTAGGTGTTTTTGGAGCAGTTGGAGCACTTATAGGCGCTACAATTACTTCACAGCTTCTCAGCGAAGAAATATTAAAGCCCGCATTTGGGCTCGTAATCGGTCTTGGTGCGCTAAGGATGTTGACATGGAAGCCCTCAAAGACAGAGGAGGACCTGAAAGCAGAGCCTTTGCTCTGGGCTTGCTGGGGTTTTCCTATCGGCATTATCTGTGGGATGCTTGGACTTGGCGGTGGAATCATCACGGTTCCTGTGCTCGCAATGGCTTTAAAATTTAAGATGCATCACGCAGTGGGGACATCGCTGTCAATGATGATATTTACGAGCATAGCTGGTTCTATCGGCTATTTAATAAATGGTCTTTCTGTTCCAAATCTGCCTCCTTATTCCATTGGATACGTCAATCTGCTTGCATGGACTTGTCTGGCAATGACAAGCATTCCAGTAGCTCAGATAGGTGCGAGAACTGCTCACAAACTACCTGCAACACAGATAAGATACATTTTTATTGCGGTGATGTTTTATGTAGCATTAAAAATGGTAGGAGTGTTTGAATGGTTGGGATTGCCGATGTAAAACAGATAGGAACGATACATACGCCTTACAAAACAGCAAAAGAGGTGCCTTATCAGGGTTCATTATCTGAAGATGTTTGTGAAATAGAGCTATTCAAGGAATATGAGGGTGGCTTAAAAGATATAGAAGGGTTTTCCCATCTTATTGTCCTGTATTGGCTGCATAAATCAAAGGGTTATTCGCTTCTCGTAAGGACACCCTGGGATACTGAGCCGCATGGTTTATTTACCACGCGGTCACCACATAGACCGAATCCAATCGGGATTTCCATTGTGAGGTTAATTGAAAGGAAGGGAAATATACTGAGGGTTAAGGGTATAGATGCAATTGATGGCACGCCTTTGATAGACATAAAACCGTATGTCCCAGAATTTGGTGAAAAAGAGAAGAGAGAAGTAAAGATAGGATGGCTTGAAGGCAGGATAAAGAGATGAAAAAGGCACTGATAAGCGTATTCAACAAGGATAAAGTGGTAGAATTCGCACGGGCACTAAATGAGCTTGGAATAGAGATAATTGCAACTGAAGGCACAGCAAGACTGATTTTGAAAAGCGGGATCCCGGTAACAAAAGTATCGGCGTTCACAGGATTTCAAGAAATGCTTGACGGCAAGGTAAAGACCCTGCATCCGAGAATTCACGCGGGAATTGCAACTGCAGAGATAGGAATCGTTACCGTGAATCTTATACCTTTAGACTTTTCAAGTGAAAATCCTCTCAATAATATGGACATCGGCGGTGTTGCAATGCTTCGCTCGGGGATAAAGAATTTTGAAAACGTTGCGGTTATCATAAATCCAGCGAGATATGGTGCAATAATTGAGGAACTTGGAAAAAAAGGGGAACTTTCGCACGATACGAAATTGCATTTAGCACGCGAGGCATCAAAATATATATTAGCATACGAATCAAAAATTGATATAATATTAAAAACCTTTTCTTAGAAAGAAAAGCTTTACCAACAACTTTTTTACCTTCGGTAAAAACCTTGACTAAAAAACATTCTCTTAGTTTTTCTTTTAGCACAGGTTTTCTTTTTTACAAAAAGAAAAAGTGTTGTGTAATCTTGTGGTTATAAAAAGAACAAAACAATACAAATATAGAGGACGAAAAAAAAATGAAAATATGCATTCCAACAATGGGGGATAGAGGATTGGACGAGTCCGTGAGCGAGCATTTTGGACGGGCACCTACGTTTACGGTTGTGGATATGGGAACAAAGGAGGTAAAAGTAATTCCTAATACTGGCGAACACTTCGGTGGCGTTGGGCATGCCCCTGAGATAATCTCAGAAGCAGACGTAGAAGTAATGCTCTGCTCAGGGTTAGGACCTCGTGCAATCAGCATGTTCGAGCAATTTGGCATCGAAGTCTATGTTGGTGCTTCAGGAACGGTGAGAGAAGCGGTAAGAGATTTTCAAGCGGGAATGCTTCATGAAGCCACGGATGCAGATGCTTGTAAGGAACATAGGCATTAAAATAAAAGGAAAATAAGGTGATTAGATATGCCTGAGAATAACAAGCATAGTGAGTTAAAGGAGAAGTGTATAAAAATTCTCAGAAGTCTTGGATATACGGTAGATACTTCGCATGAGGAAAAAGGGATTGTTCAGATTTATCGTGAATACAACGGAGAAAAAATCGCTTTAGCCGATGTTGACATTGTGGGAATAAAAAAGGGGGCTATACAAATGATTGTGGAGATAGAAGAAGACGATACACCGAAGACGGTACTTGGAGATGTCGCTGTTGTGGACATGGCGAATTTATGTTTAGCTCGGATGGCGGGATCAGACAGAAAAATGGTTCCATTAACCGGAGTTGTTCTCTTTATTGTCACGCCTGCGAGTAAAGAACGAGCTACGATAAAGATGCTAAGAGATAGTTATGATTTCATGAGTGGAAGCTTGCGTGATTTTATTGTAACCAATGAAGACGAAATCGAAGATGAGCTAAATGAAATGGAGTTGTATATGGTGTGAAATACCAATATCATCGTCAAATCAAACTAAATGAACAAAGGAAGTGAGTAATAAATGAAGAAAAGCTTAGATACGCTTTTACAAGAATTAAAAGATATACAAGAGGATTTTAAACTCATTCCTGCAGATGAAATCGAAGTAGCAGATTGGGTGCGGTGGAAATGCAGGTATGGGTGTAAAGCATACGGTAAGCATCTTACCTGCCCGCCTTATACGCCAACGCCAGAAGAGACGAGAAAGCTCATAAAGGGATATGAAAAAGCGCTTATCACAAGATTTGAAGACGTGCAACCGAATGCAGAAGTCCCTCCTGCGCATATTCATCATTTCCTATGGGATGCAATATTGAAGATGCACGATACGATGTTTGAGTTAGAAAGGCATGCCTTTCTCTCAGGCTATTACAAGGCGTTTGCAATGGGTGCACTCCCTTGCTCCTATTGCGATGATTGCCTGCCAGAAAGAATAGATTTTGTTCTTGACCAGGCATCAAAAAGATTTTGTGAACATCAGGATAAAGCAAGACCTTCAATGGAAGCGTCTGGAATTGATGTGTATAAGACTGTAAGGAAGGTTGGTTATGAAATAGAAGTACGCACATCGCCTTATGAAAAGATAACTTTTTTCGGGTTGCTGTTGATAGAATGAAGGGTTCTCATTTTTGTATTCGCTTAGCATCTTCTCCACTTCTTTTATCTGCACCCAGTTCTATCGCTAACAAAAGGACTTCGATTTCCCCCTCGTGAATACCCCTCAGCATTTTATCAACTCTTGGGCGTTCTTCCAGCTTTATGTAAACATGTTCGAAAAGGTCTTTCAACACATACAGCATTTTTCCCTTTGCCAAATATATCAATGGGGTTGTATTACTCACTACCTCCACCTTTCGTTCTCCCAACTTGAATAGAGATGTTTTTTTCCTTCAATCTATCAATCATTTCCCAAGATGAGATTCCCAATATCTCAGCAGCCTTCCATAATGATATTTTCCCTATCGAATACATTTTAATAACTTCTTTCTCGATCCCTTCCTTTATTACTGTCGTCATCATTTCAGTTGTCTCAATCCCTTCAATTTTAGCGACCTCTACGAGTGGATAAATTTCCTTCCCTTCAATCTTTAATGATAATCCCATTTCTTACCACGGTGCCTTTCCAAAAACTTTCCCATCCTCTCCAAAGCCTTCTTTATTTCATACTGCGATACCGCATAAGAACACCTTATGAATCCCTCTCCTGAAGCCCCAAATACGCTTCCGGGTATTACCACCACCTTCTCCTCCAAAAGCAGTCGCTTCGCAAACTCTTCCGAAGAGAGACCTGTATTCTCAATGGACGGGAAAGTATAAAACGCACCTTTTGGCTCAAAGCAGCTCAGCCCTATTTCTCTCAGCCCTTCCACCATTAACCTTCTTCTCCGGTTGTATTCGCTTACCATCCTCTCGACCTCGTCATTGGTTCTCAAAGCTTCCATCGCCGCCATCTGCGCAGTAATCGGCGCACAAAGCATTATATACTGATGAATCTTCATCATCGCTTCTATTATCTCTTTATTCCCGGCAGCATACCCTAATCGCCACCCTGTCATCGCATACGCCTTGGAGAAACCATTCAGCAGAATCGTCCTATCTTTCATTCCATTAAGCGAGGAAAAGCATGTATGCCTACCTTCGTAAGTCAACTTGCCGTAGACCTCATCCGATATAACGAGCAAATCATGCTCAATCACCACATCTGCTATCTCTTCCAGGTCCTTTCTACTCAGTGTTGCCCCTGTAGGGTTGTTAGGATAGCTCAAAATAACAGCTTTTGTATGCTCTGTTATTTTTTCCTCCAGTTTTTCCGCCCTCAGCTTGAATTCGTCCTTAACTTCTGTATCTACACATACCGGAGTCCCGGCAGCAAATACCGTGCAGGGCTTGTAACTCACATAAGAAGGTTCGTGAAGAACGACCTCATCACCAGGGTTGACGAGGGCACGAAGTGCCAGATCAAAAGCTTCACTCACTCCCGTCGTTATAAGTATCTCTCCCTCTGGCTCGTAATATACTGAATCATCTTTATAAATTTTGTCTGAGACCATCTCTCTTAGCTCCAGCATACCCCAATTGCTCGTATAGGATGTATAGCCTTTTTCCAATGAGAATATGCATGCTTCCCTTATACTCCAGGGCGTTACGAAATCAGGCTCTCCGACACCTAAAGAAATCGCTCCTTCCATCTGTTGTGCGATATCAAAGAACTCCCTTATCCCTGAACCCTTTAGTCCTTTCACCCTATCTGCTACTCTATCTGACTTCATGCCCTTTTTTCTTTTTCTCGGGGGTTAAACCTCTCTTTAAGAAAGAGAGCTTTACCAGCAAACTTTCTTTACTAAAGAAAGTTTGATTTTTAGTAAATGTTTTTGCTTGCAAAAAGGTTTGTTTTGAATTTGGACATTTGGATTTGTTTTCGTGGGCTCTGCCCACGTCCCCGCAAGCCCTGAAAGGGCTTAATTTGGTGCTTAGGATTTAGGATTTTTTATCCTATATTGAGCACCTTCATTGTCATAGTGTCACTGCTAATCTTTTCCCCTTTTCCTCCTCTTCGTATATCTCTCCATTCTCTTTATAAGTCTTTAGTAAAAAATGCGTCACCGTGTTACGAACTTGTTCTAGGGGTGCTATCTTCTCCGCAACGAAATATGCAACCTTTCTCATTGTATTCCCCTCCACCAATACCGAAAGGTCATACTCGCCAGAAACCAACCGCACGGATTTTACTTCCGGAAATCTTGAAATCCTTTCTGCAACGGAATCATAACCGACGGTCCTTTCAGGACTGAGTTTTACGTCTATCAACGCTTGCACGGCCTCTATTCCAGCTTTTTCTGGATTTATCAGCGCTTTATATTTTCTTATCACACCTCTGTTCTCCAATTCCGAGATGGTTTGCTTCACCTCATCCTCGTCCAGCCCCACCATCTTAGCTATCTCCTTATCACTTATCCTCGCATTTTCTTCCAATATCTTCAGTATTTCCTCTTCTTTCCCCTCTACTTTCATTTCATATCAACCCCAATTCTTTTTCTTTTCCGAAAACGCTTTTCTTTGGAAAACTTTGTTTCTTTGGTAAAGCTTTCTTTACACTTTTTCTTTTTAGAAAAAAGAAAACCTGTGCTAAAAGAAAAACTGTTTCTTTTGATAAAACTTTTCTTTCTAAGAAAAGGTTTAAAGAAAGGTTTGTTTACAAAAACCTGAATATCTCTGGTAGCTTTCCAACGGCAGACCTGAACTTTGCGGGCCATTTATCCTGGTCAAAGCCCTTTTGTGCGAGAAGAACTGCAGCCCACCGCTCCAATCCTACACCTGAACAGCCGGACCACAATTCCTCACCGCTTTGCAGCTTCACACTGAACCCCTTTGGATATTTATCACCATTCACACTTACATTTTGGAACTCCAGCCATTTCCCGCTGTAAGGCAATACTGCCTCGTAATCTATGGTTCCTACTTCCTTTAACTCCGCCAGACCAGCTTTGCCCTCCTGCGCCATGAACCAGGGCGTCACCCATGCCTCTCGCCACTCGATGTCCAGTATCTCATCAAATATACGGCGATACTTCTCCTGTAAAAGTTTCGAATGCTCTATCACCTGCTCTTTCGTCCCTATCCATACTATTTCCACACGATGAAACTCATCAAGCCGCTCTATACCATGAAGTCCACCACTTTCATAGCGATGAGAGGTTCCAGACCTGTCAAAAATCTTTATCGGTAGAATTTCATCTGGCAATGTCTTCCCTTGCAGGAAAACCCAAAAGGGTGGACATTGCGCATAACACATCCCCCCCACGGGCTCTATCCGCTCCATTATCATGTCCAGTGGAACCTCATTCGTAACTTTGTAATAATCCATCACTTCCTCCCAGAATTCGGGGTCCCTCGTCTTTGGCGTGCATACATAATACGCCTCAGGGTAAATCCCTTTTGCGTGTCCAGACCTTTTCCATACATCCCAAGTCACGAACTTAGGAAAAACCATCTCCTCATATCCCAAAGGCTTGCACACTTCGTCGAGCAATATGCGCTCAAAAGTTCTGAAAATTTTCGTTAGCTGTGGTCCATATATCCACTGTCCCCTTCCCGCAGCATGCTTTATCCAGCCACGCTTCATCATTTCCTCCGTAGGGTCTTTATCGAAATAGAAAAGTTTCTTATTGCTTTCAAACAGCAATTCCCAGTGCTCTTTTTTCCCTTTCCACCTCGCCGCTTCCTTCTTATCCTCCAATAATCTTATTATCCTATCTGGAATCCTTTTTTCTAACGAAAATTCATCTACATCCAGAAAAAGCTTTAACATCCCCTCTTCTTGTTTTATTTCCCGTACAAACGGCAATTTCTTTATCTTCAGCCCTTCTTCCCATTCCATTGCTATCTCATAATCCTCTATTTCCATACCCCTTATCCCTATTCGGTGCGGCCCTAAGAATTTACCAAATTCGTTTTTCAATCTGAGAAGCGCATCATGCGCCCTTACAAACCTGTCAGAAACTATTTTCAACCCAATTTTTTCTCCTGCAACGTTCCACCTCTCAATTTCAGCACCGCAACCCGGGGGTGCACCTTTCTTTAATAATTCTGCGTTACAATGCTTCACAAATTCTGCTATTTCCGATGAACTTACAGCTTCACTTACACTGCCACTGCATTTAAGATCGGCTTTTAGCTGAAATTCCATTTGTTTATCACCCCTTTTTTCTCATCTCCTTCTATTTCCATCACCTCTACCATATCTTGTGCCACCTTTGCATTCATCAAATAATCATCCACGCTTGCTATTAGCGACCCTAATTTGTGGGCTTCAAAATACGTTACTGCACCTTTTTCCTTTATAACTGTATTCATATTAGCCATATTATCCGGCATCAAAGTAATCGCTACTAAATCTGTATATACTCCGCTTATTTGGATTTTCGCTTTTATCTTCATCTGTAGTTGAAAACTATATTTAAATTTGATTCACGCTTATAAAAAATTAGAATGTTTGATTACGTGGTGGTTGTGGTTAGTGAGGATCCGGAAGTGAAAAAGTTGGAGCTTTCTTCGCTAAGAGAAGATGTGCTTCGCGACTCAATTTTTGTGCCTGTCTCCGAGAGTGGTTGGAATGGCGCTGCTGGCAACGGGCTTGGTACGCTGTTCGCAATAGAAAATGCGAGTGAGGCGATAGGAAAAGACCTTATGGAAGAGGTGAAGCAAGGAAAGAGTGTTCTTATCGTGCATACCGCTGGCGAAGGCACCAGAAACATACTCACAAGGACTTATAAGAACAAAGCATTCATTATGGTTCCAAAATTCACGATTTTGGAAGGAGTGATAAAGCAGTTTCAGGATTTTGCGGTTCCTTCTCGCATCCTGGTTACGTGGGGCGACCAGTTCTTGTTATTCGAGGATAGTGCAGAAGAGATAAGGGAATGCGCACAGAACACGCATGTCATGCTCTTTGGCTTAAAAACAAGGCTCACAAAGGGGGTGGCAAGTAAATACGGCATTCAGATAGTCCGGTGCGCTGAGGGAGAATGTTGCGAACTTCTCGATTTCGATGATACACGTAACTACGAAGTGGCGAAAAGAAAGCTGCGAAAGAGCGGAGGCGAAGTAATGGTGAACATGGGGATGTTTGCGATGAGCGGTGTCTTAGCTGAACGTATGCTCAATGCGTTTAGTGAAGAGCTTGAAGCGAGAAAAGGGAAGTTCAACTCAGATGAGTTGTGGCAATTATGGATTTCGCCTGAACCTGAACCTGAACCAGAAGCTGATTACCGGCTCCGTGAGCGTGCGGACAGGTTAAAGAATGAGATATTTCGTGCAGAGCCACTTGCAGCGATAAAAAGCTTCCCTTTAAGCGATAAAACCGCATGGCTGGATTTCGGGACGAATGAGAGTTATTACGAAAATGTGATGAGGATTCTGGATGAGGACAATGTTGGAAGGAGATTGCGAGAGTTTTTAGGTGTTGAAATTTCTTCGGTAAAAAACGGCTGTGAAGTTTTGGATTCTGTATATGAGGATGTGGAGTTTGAGAAGGGGCTGGTAAAGAACAGCGTTATATCGAACTCAACTGCGAAACACGCACAGCTCGAACAGGCTTGTGTGATAAACTCCACATTGAACAGGATACGAGGGAAGAACTGCGTTGTTTACAACGTGGTTGACCATGCATCAATTGAAGTCGAGGATTGTTTCTTAGTGGATGTGTTCCATCCGAACAGAGGGAGGATAAGGCTTAAGATGCGGATTGGCGAGGAGAAGGGTGCGAAGGAGAAATGGTGGGACTCGCGACTTCCGGAGAACGATTTTTCGCTGAGCGAAATTGCGGACATGATGAGTGACGTTTCTGAAGACGAGATGATGGATACAAAGAAAAGATTTGAGGATGTCGCGGAGACACTTGTAGAACGACCCATAAAAATCAAGCCGTTCGTTGAGAACAAGCCCTGGGGCTACGAGTTCTGGTGCGCTTCACCGAGAAATTATTGTGAGTTTGAAATGGGTGGCGTGATGCAAAAATTCACACTTGATGAACTGACTTTTTTGTTTCCAGAGGAGATTTTAGGAGATGCAAGACTCTTGAAGAAATTCCCACTGATTGTGAAGATAATAAAAGCAGATGAGAATCTGTCAGTGCAAGTGCATCCGGACGATGCGTATGCGCGTTCGATTGGTGATGTTTTCGGCAAAGAGGAGGCATGGCATGTCCTTGAGACGTTAAAGGGTGCGAAAATTTATCTTGGATTCAAGGATTTTATGAATGCAGAGGGCTTTAAAGAAGCGGTTAAAAGTGAAGAGTTTCTTTCGTGCTTGAATGCGTTTGATGCACACATTGGCGATACTTACCACATTCCTGCTGGTGTTATTCACGCATTAGGCGCGGGGACAAAGGTATATGAGGTAAGCACTGCGTCTGAAAGAACATTCAGGATATATGACTATGGTAGGGGAAGGGAGCTTCATTTGGAGGGTGCTATGAAGGTATTGAGGTTTGATGAAGAAGGATGTGGCATGGATTTAAAGAAGGGGCATTTGATATTGCGTAAGGAGAGCGGATTCGAGGAATACATGCTTTTAAGGGGTGAGCAATTCGAGCTGCGGCTTTTTAAGGTTCATGGCAAAGAAGTAAAAGTTTTTACAGAAGGCAAGCTGCAAGTGCTTACGTGTGCGCGTGGACATGTTACGCTAAAGTCAAAATCGAGTGTAGAACTTTCTTTAACTCCAACTGATACTGTGTTAGTGCCTGCATGTATTGAAAATTTCGAGATGAGTGGCGATGGGGAGGTTTTAGGAGCTATTTCATTGATTGTCTCCAAGAAAAGAATAGGATGATGGAAGTATATGTTTTAAAAGCATGAATTATGATAAAAAGTAAAAGGGGCATAAATGATAATAGAAGCAAAATTAGGAGGGAAGATATAGATGGCAAAAGCAACTTCGGGTTTACCAAGAGGAGAAATTGTGCGGATTCTATCTCAACTATCTTCGGAAGAACGTGAGGAAATCATGAGAGAAGTAGGAAAAGAACATGAAGTACTGAAACCTAAATTTATACCTATTGAAGAAGTTTTAAAGCTCAAGGGGATAATATCAGTGGGTGGTGACGCGTTAAAGGATTCCGAGAGAATCTACGATGAATGAGATGGTATTTGATGCCAATTTCCTGGTAGCATTAGTAGATGAGCAGGATGTATGGCATTCCAAAGCGGTGACTTTATTGAATGTGTTGAGAATAAAAGGGGCGAAGGCTGTTTATTTAGATTGTGTGTTAAACGAAGTAATATCGGTACTCGGCAGACGTTTTGAGGAAAGGAGGAGAACAAATGAGTTTGATGGAGTATTAAGGAAGCTGAAGAAGAAGATTCCTGAGGAATCAATAACATGGGTCTATCCACGTGTTCCTGAACTCTATAAAACGATTCTGAATCTTGTGGGAGAGCATAAGGGAAAACTTAACTTTCACGACGCCCTTATTGCTCTGGTGTCCAAAGAAACGGATATAGAATATATCGTCAGCTTTGACAAGGATTTTGATGAAATAGAGTGGTTAAAAAGGGTTGAGTATTAGGGATAGGGATTCAGTAAAAAGCGAAGGGAGTTTCGGGATGCTGAAACTGAGGTGGGAGTTCTTAACAAGGATGAAATGAAGAGTGGCGGATTGAAGAGATGGATTTGATTGTTGACCCAAAGACCGGAAAATTGCTGCCACACCCGGAGTCGCCTGATACGCCATTGATAGATGTTTTGAAACTTTTTTGCTTCGCATAAAACTTTTTAGAAAAAAGTTTTATCAAAAATGTTATTTGTTTCTTTAATCAAATTGGAGGTTTAGGAGGCGATATAGAAGAAAAATGAAAATCGAACACGAACAATGTAGAACTTTCTTTGACTCCAACGGATACTGTGTTAGTGCCTGCGTGTATTGAAAATTTCGAGATGAGTGGCGATGGGGAGGTTTTGTGCGCTAATTTTATTAAAGTCTAAAGTTGTTGTTTAAATGATGACAGTAGATAGGGACAACTTTATAGAAAAGCTCTTGGAGTATCTGAGCCAATATCTTTGTGATATTCAGGATTCTGATGGTAACTGGACGGTAAAAGGCTTTATTGATATTTTTAAGAATATTTATACAATTTCTCTCGATACAAAGGTGATTTCAAAGGTTTTGGAGATTATGCCATTCCCTAAAATCCGGCGGTTTGCAATAGAGAACAATTTTGACATCGTCTTAAGCAAAGAGCAGGATTTTTACCCTGATATCAGTTTTATCGGCAAAAATAACGGCGAGAAGATGGCTCTGGATATAAAAAGCACATATCGAACGTCAGAAACCACAGCGTCTGGATTTACGCTTGGTGCATTTACCGGATATTTTCGGAATAGAACCAGCAAAAAGAATATTACGTTTCCGTACGGCGAATACAAAAAGCATTACGTGCTGGGGGTTATATATACGAAGCAGGATGGGCTCTCTGTGATAAAGGCTATTGAACTTATCCTGCAAGAGAAGCATAAAATCGCAACTGATAGACCTTGGAATGGTAACAGTAAGGATGTTGCTTCAACGACAAAAATAGATAAACTGAGAGAGGGAAGCGGTGTTTTTGCAGGTTACGGCGTGGATGTATTCGATGATTATTGGATGTATTACATGACAAATGACATGGCACATCAGGTTGATTTGCCAAAACCTCCTTATTGTAATATAAAGGAATATTTTGGATATAAACCAGCGGTATATCAAAGGTTTATGGGAAAGTAATAAAGCATATAATAACAAATGATTTTCCATAAAAAATTAGAGTGTGTCATAGAAGGGATAATTACAAAAATATCAAGGTAAAAATGGAAGAAGATACACAAGTCATAAAAGAAGGTACTTTACCTATTAGGGTTAGCAAGGAAGTAGTTAGCCATC
>JAGLZV010000079.1 GCA_023131215.1 Candidatus Methanophagales archaeon
GCAGAGAAAGAGCTTGAGAAGGCGAAACGAGAAGCTTTAGAAAAGTTTGATGTTGAAGCTGTGGAAATCGTACATCGGAAGGGCTTGTTGGAAGCAGGCGATAAGATCGTTGCTATTTTGGTAGGAGCGAAGCATAGAAAGGAGGCATTCAGGGCTTGTGAATATTTAATAGATGTGCTGAGGATAACTGGAGCTATAAGACTGAAGGACAAATAATGAAAATAGCATGGTGCATAACGGGGGCAGGGCATTTTCTTAAAGAAAGCTATGAGGTTTTCAGAACGATTAAAAACGAAAAACTTGAACAAGAGATAAAAATCACCATCTTCATCTCCAATGCTGGTGTGGAAGTGCTGCGAATGTATGGCATCTTCGATAACTTAAAGGAGATATCAAACGGGGATTACATGGAGGAGGTGTTTACGGAGAAGGAGCAGGGTTCAAGTTTTCCAAAGTCAGGGAGGTTCTCGCTTAAAAAATACGATGCCGTTGTTGTTTCTCCTGCTACTTCTAATACCGTTGCAAAGATAGCGTATGGCATAGCGGATTCGTTAGTAACAAATGTCGTTTCTCTTGCAACGAAAGCGTGCATTCCGGTATATATAGTTCCAACGGATGGTTCTCCAGGAGAAGTGGAATCGGAAATGCCTTATTCAATAGACCGGGATAAGTGCAAAGGCTGTGATGATTGCGAGCCGCGGGATAGATGTGAAAAAGAAGCTATTTATGGTGCTCCCACCCCGCAAATTGATTTGCTGCAATGCGATGGATGTGGGTTATGCAGTGAACTTTGCCCTTATGATGCGATAAATGGTGGCGTAGTAGAAATAAAAGCAAGAGAGATAGACATAAGAAATGTGGATTCACTGAGAGAGATGGAAGGGATAACCATTCTCGACCATCCAAAACACTTTCTTTCTTTTCCAAAGAAAGAACCTGTGCTAAGAAAGAAAATAATATAAGTTTCTTTGATTAAACTTTCTTTTTAAGAAAGGTTGTATGATAAAAGAAAAAGAAGAGAACAATCATTTGTTCTTTGGGGGCATGGACGTAGTAGAACTGGCGGAGAGATATGGCACACCGCTTTACGTAACAGATGAGAATAAGTTGAGACACAATTTCAAGAGCTATAAAGAAGCTTTTGAAACGACCGATACCGACATATATTATGCGGTAAAAGCGAACGGAAATCTTGCCTTGTTGAAAATATTAGCGAGTGAAGGTGCAGGTGCCGATGTGTTTTCAGGTGGTGAACTCCATCTCACGAAGTCGGCGGGCATACCTGTGGAAAAGATTTTATTCAACGGTAATTCGAAAAGCGAGGAGGACTTAAGAGAGACGGTAGAATCGGGTGTAAAAGTATCTGTGGATTCACTTGACGAGTTGAGAGCTTTATCGGCAGTAGCAAACGAGCTGGGAAAAGTGGTGGAAATAGCGATAAGGGTGAACCCTGATGTGTCTCCAGAGGTGAACCCAAAAATAGCAACTGGTTTGAAGGAATCGAAATTTGGCATTCCTTTTCACGATGTGATTCCAGTGTGTGAAGAAGCGGAAAAGCTGCCGAACGTCTTACTTGCTGGTTTGCATTGCCATATAGGTTCGCAAATCCTGGACATAACAGTGTTTGGTGAAGCGACGGAAAAGATGATGGCTCTTGTCGAGAGGGTGTATGAACGAGGCATGCAGCTCAAATTTGTTGACCTCGGCGGAGGACTTGGAATAGGCTACAGGCAAGAGGAAAAAGAGATAGCGCCCACGCCAAAAGACCTTGCTGATATAATATTACCGGGTTTTGAAAAAAAGACGCATGAATTAGGTATAAATTTAAAACTCGTTCTTGAACCTGGTAGGTCTATCGTGGGCGCAACTACAATACTGCTGAGCAGGGTAAATGCAGTTAAGCGAGCGGATAAAAATTTTGTGGCGATAGATGCCGGATTTAATTTGCTGATAAGACCTGTGATGTACGATGCGTATCACGAAGTGGTGGTAGCGAATAAAGTAAATGAACGGGCTTCGGAGTTATACACCGTTGTTGGACCTATATGCGAAGCCGGAGATATAATTGCAAAGGATAGAGTGCTTCCGGAAGTGGAGAGAGGCGATTTGGTTGCGATATTGGATGCAGGTGCTTATGGATTCTCGATGAGTTCGCAGTATAACGGGCGACCGAGGTGCGCGGAAGTGTTGGTTTGCAATGGAAAGGTAGATTTGATAAGGTCGAGGGAAAGCATTGACGATTTGATAAGGAATCAGGAGATTCCGGCGAGGTTTGGATGACAGTCCTTGCCACTCTGAAGACGGATTGGCAGGATCTCAGATAGGTGGCGGAAAAATATAGAAAAGTATATATCATCAAAAAACCAACAAAAAATCATGAATTTAGGAGATATGCTAACCATTATGGGAGTAATTTTAGCAGCTTTTGGAGCAGTTCTTTTAATTCCAGAATTCAATCCAAAGTTGTTCGTTTTAATGTATGATGGAAAGGGGGAAAAACGATGGAAATTCAGACCTTTCCATACTCCGCCATCAATTGTTGCTATTGATCCTGTATCTAGTAAAACACTCTTAGAAAGAAGATATAAAAAGCGGTTAACAAAAGCAGTACCTCTTTTAGTGGTAGGTTTTGGATTACAAATAGGTGGAGTTATTTTGAATTAAGTCTAAAGCGAAGACAAAAGGCCACTCGACAACTAACATGAACGCTCTGAAACTTCATTCGGAATATGAGGGTGTGCTCGCGGTTTAATCAAAACCTTTTCTTAAACTCTTGTATTTTATTTTACATCCTTCAACCTCTTCACCATCTTCACCGCGGCTTCTACCGCTCTTTTTGCATAATCCACCCTTTCTTGCGCTTCTAACCTCGTCATCCCTGGTCCCGAGACGCCCAAAGTCACCGGCTTTCCGTACTCCAGCGAAAGGTCCATTATCTTTCTCGTCATTTGCGATGCTATCATCTCGTCATGCTCCGTCGCTCCTTCTATTATGCAGCCAAGGGTAACCACAGCATCCACTTCGTTCTCTTCATCCCTCTCTGTCAGCATTTTCTTCACTGCTAAGGGCATGTCAAAGGTTCCCGGCGTATATAAAGTGTGAGCAACTTTCGCACCGAGAAACTCCGCATGTTCCCTCCCCAGTATCTCCATCTGATATGTAATGTCGCGGTGGAACTCTGAGACGACAAAACCCAGTTTTATTTCTTCTTCCTCTTTCTGCATTTTTAACCCCTTCCTATTCTATAACCTGTTTGAACTTTATAAAAGATGAACACTTTTCCTTTTATAATCACAAGATTACACTAATTTTTCTTTTAGCACAAACCTTTTCTTAGAAAGAAAAGCTTTACCAAAAGAACTTTCCCTTCTTTCCCCTTTTTCACCTCCTCATTCTTTTCTTTCTTAGCACAGGTTCTTTCTTTGGAAAAGAAAGAAAGTGTTTTGTGAAAAAGAAAAAGTGTTGTGAAATCTCGTGGTTTCAATTTGCATTTTGCAATTATACCCTCAAAGGACCTACATCTTCAAACCCTTCCCTTTTCCCCCTCCCCGCCTCGCGTTCCAATTCTTCGGGCTTGAAAAGCAGTTTTATCACGTTATGTGCATGCTCCCTCGCACGGCGCTCCGCAAGCCACGCAAGCTTCTTCACATTCTCTACTTCGTCTTCATATACAAAAACCTCTATTATGTGTTTAGAAGTGAGAAGCTGTGCAGCTATAATTCCAAGTGAGGCTTCGTGTGCACATTGCTTGTCTATATCCTCGGGTCCGGGCATGCCCAACGCCATCACTATGTCGCATCCACGTTCTTCTATCAGCTTCTTCGATGCCACTGGCAAATCCTTCATACCCGGGACGGTGTACCTTTCTATCTTCACCGATGCGTTCTTTTTCAGTTCGTCTATTGCCGCTGCACCCATATCATATCTTGCAAAGGTTGTATCGGCAATGCCTACTTTTTTCATTTAAACTAATCCACACACGCTAAAGCGCTGAGAGGACATGCTTTTACGCATACGTCACACCGAATACATTTCTCCTCCTCTAAATATACCTTCCACGAGGGATTGAACTTAAACACTCCGGTTGGACAGACAGAAATACAAGCACCACAGTGGATACATCTTTCTTCATCCCATGCAATCAGTTTCATTAATTTCCTTACTTCAACTCCTTTCTCCCTGAAAAGCTCGGCAACGCGCTCCACCTTATCCCTCGGGACATCAATGATGAGCTCACCTCTCACTGCATCCACATTTGCCCTGTCTATGTTTATTCTCGCACCTGTTTCAAGGATTACTTCAGCAGTATGCGGCATTTCGTGCAAATGTGACGGAAATCTCAACTGCAGCTTCATTTATTTGCATTATATTTGATTCTTTTTATATAAAAGTAGGTGAGTAAAAAACCACGAGATTTCACAAGAAAATAAATTATTGACACAGATTAACGCAGATTAACACGGATGAAACGAACAAGAAACCCTTTATAGAACGAAAAGCTTTACCTAAAGAACCCATTTGTTTTTCTTTTAGCACAGGTTTTCTTTTTGTGAAAAAGAAAAAGTGTTGTGTAATCTTGTTGGTTATAAAAGGGGCTAATCAAATACCTACATTTTATATAACGTTAACGTGTAATATGCTCGAAACGATAAGACAATTTATCTACACATACTATATCCATCCTATAACCCATGACACCGGCTACAACCCAGTAAATACGATAACATGGGCTTTATTACTGGTATTATGCCTCTTTTTGGCATTAAAATTACTGAAGCAGCTCGATATAGAGATAGACAAAACTTTTATCGCCGCCTTAGCCCCTTACATCTTTGTTGGTGCAAGTCTGAGGGTAATGGAAGATGCGGAATTATTTTCTCCTCCCATAAGCTACACGCTGATCACCCCGTTAATCTATTTTCTTCTGTTCTTTTGTTGCATTGCAATACTCACAATATCGGTAAAATTATCCAGGTCGAACAAAATAAGAAATTATAATTATAATGTGCCTTTTGCTCTGGTGGGAGTGATATGGCTCTTCGTAAACCTGACAATTCTATTAAGGAAAGAAGAAATAATTTTACCATGGGTTTTCTTTGCAGTCATTGGCATTTCAGGCATAATATTGCTCGTGATATATACAATTGGAGTGAAATTCGGTGTAAATTTTCTAACAGAGAAGCTGAACGTATCTGTTTTAGCTGCTCATCTACTCGATGCCTCTTCTTCTTATATCGGTATTGATTTACTCGGTTACGGTGGAAAGCACGTGATAGAGGGCATTATAGTAAAGTACACAGGCTCAGCAGCCGGAATGTATCCACTCAAACTCGGAATCCTCATCCCCGTGTTATACTTATTGGATACGCAATTTGACGAGAAAGAAAGAGAACTGAAGAATCTCGTTCTGTTGGCTCTTCTCGTTATTGGTCTTGCTCCTGCCGTTAGAAATACGCTCAGAATGGTTTTGGGCGTTTGAAAAGTAAAAGTAATTGTAAAGCTATTTTTTTTGATATAATTAGATGCTATTGCTATAAAATAAAACAAAAAACAAATGAAAATCCCAATCGAGAAGCCGGTCCTGGTAACCTCTGCACTGCCTTATGTTAATGGTGAGTGTCATATAGGGCACCTCAGGACTTACGTCCCCGCGGATATTTACGTGAGAATGCTCCGTAAGATGGGCTACAATGTCGTTTTTATAAGCGGTTCAGACACGCACGGAACGCCGATTGTGCTGAGTGCAGAAGCTCAGGGTATCACACCCGAAGATGTTGTTGTGAGATATCATGAGCATTTCAAACGAATTTTTCAAACCCTGAATGTCAATTTTGACTTTTATGGACGGACTGATTCAGAAAGCAACCATAGAAGGACGGAAGAGATAGTAAAGAAGTTGATAGATAATGGATATGTGTATAAGAAGGAAACAAAACAGGCGTTTTGCAACACATGCGGGCGGTTTCTACCAGATAGATATGTGGAGGGAGAATGCCCTTACTGTGGTGCAATTGCAAGAGGTGATGAATGCGATCAGGGATGTGGTAAGCATCTTGAGCCCGGGGAGATAATAGAGCCGAGATGCAAAATTTGTGGAAGCGAAGCGGATTTTAAGAAGCAGGAACATTTCTTCTTCAAACTTTCCTCCTTCACTGATTTCCTCATCTCCTATTTAGACAATTTAGGTGGTACTCTGAATGCGAGGAACTATGCAAAGGAGTGGGCGAGGAAGGAACTGAGGGATTGGTGTGTAACGAGGAACATGGAATGGGGCGTGAAATTCCCGGGCAGGGATGATTTAGTCGTTTATGTCTGGGTTGACGCCCCTATTGGGTATATATCCTTTACAGAGGAGTTAGTAAAAGGAAAAGAAGAAGATGAGAAGGAATGGAGGAGGTATTGGAAAGAAGATAAAACAGCCATTGTGCATTTCATCGGCACGGACATCATATATCATCACTGCATATTCTGGCCTGCGATGCTTAAAGGTGCGGGTTATTCACTGCCTGATGCCGTCGTTGCTTCTGGTATGGTAAAAATAAATGGTAAGACGTTTTCAAAGAGCAGAGGGAACGTGGTATGGGCGACAGAGTTCTTGGAACGATTCCATCCCGATACGTTAAGGTATTATTTAGTGGCACAATCAAGCCACACGAAAGAGTTGGATTTCTCCTGGGACTCATTTTCTGTGCGTGTGAATAATGAGTTAGTGGCGATTTTGGGAAACCTTGTTCATCGGGTTGTATCATTCGCATATAAAAATTTCGGCGAGGCTCCCGAAGGCGATATAGACGAAGAGGTTTTTACTAAGATAGAGCATACGAGGGAGGAAGTGATAAGAGCGGTGGAGGAATACGAATTCAAGAAGCTCGTTGACGCAGTGATGAAGCTTGCGGACTTTGGAAACAGTTTTTTTCAACGAGAAGAGCCCTGGCATTTGATAAAGGAGAGTGAGAAAGGTAGAGAACGGTGTGGGGGAATAGTAAAGAACGTGCTACAAATAATAAAAGCAGTTTGTATATTAATGGAGGCGGTGATGCCTGATAAGATGGCAGAGGTGTGGTCGCAATTGGGAATGGAAAGCGATGTGCATTCCGTGAAGCTTGAGGAGATGATGGTGCCGATAGTGAGCGGACAAGCACTGAAAAAGCCGAAGAAATTGTTCGAGAGGGTAGAGATATAAAAGAGAGAGGAAATGAAGAAGAGCAATCGCCATCATAACCCTTTTATATTTACCTTGCCATTTCATTACCATAAGCAGAGGCAGGTGACACCATCATGAAAATATCCATGGACATCGAACTAAAAGACATCCCAGGTCAGTTAGTGCTCGCATTGAAGCCGGTATCCAATCTTGGAGGTAATATCCTCAGCGTGCTGCATCAAAGGGATAAAAAGACACCTTCAGGGAGAATACCTGTTCAACTGGCATTGGAGATAGAGGAAAGGGGATTGGATAGATTAGTAGAGAGGTTAAAGGAAAAAGGAGTGAACGTGGTGAGAATAGGGAAAGAGCGACTGAAGGAGTCTATGGTAGTTCTGCTAATCGGGCATATAGTGCATTCTGATATAAGAGAGACGATAGATAGTATAGACAGCACGGGATTTGCGGAAGTGGTGGAGCTTTCTCTTTCTATGCCCGGCGTGGATAAGAAGTCCTCTGCTTCGGTTACCCTCAGTGCGATAGGTAAAGAAGAACTGAAAGAAGCTTTAGGTATTTTAGAGCGAACGGTGAACAAAAAGGGCATCATGGTTATCTCGTCCATTTAATCGGGGTACGCGAAAATGAAAATAAAACCAAAAGCAGTAAGAATTTCGATAGTCGGATTTGGGAATGTTGGGGGCGGCGTAGCGGAGGCGATAAGGCGGAAACAGGAGGAGATAGCAAGAAAACACGATATAGATATAAAAATTGTCGGCATAGCAGACTTGAAAGGTGTTATTGTAAATGAGAATGGATTGAGTGAAGATGCGATAATGAAACTCAAGACAGGGGAAAAGCCAGAAGATATGACAACTCTGGATGTAATAAAAGAAGTGGAGCACGAGATTATGGTAGAGGCAACGCCAACGAATGTCGAGAATGGTGAGCCCGGATTAACGCATATAATTACAGCTTTGGAGTCAGGCAGGCATGTGGTAACCTCGAATAAGGGTCCTCTGGCGTTACAGTATAGAAAGTTGATGGAACTCGCAGCGAAGAAAGGGAAGGAAATAAGATTTGAAGCAACAGTAGGTGGTGCTATGCCGATAATATCATTGGTGAGGGAGAATCTCGCAGGTAACGGGATAATATCAATAAAAGGTATTTTGAATGGCACTTGCAATTATATTTTAACGAGAATGGTAGAGGAAGGGTTACCATACGAGCATGTGTTAAAGGAAGCGCAGGAACGTGGAATAGCAGAGGCAGACCCTTCCAAAGATGTTGAAGGAATAGATACTGCGGTGAAGCTCGTCATCCTGGCTAACTCCATTTTTGATAGGGATGTGACTTATAAGGATGTAGAAGTAGCTGGCATCACAGATATAACACCAGAGGCTTTAAAGCTGGCTAATGATGCGGGATACGTGATAAAATTGATAGGAGAAGTGGACAGGGATGGGTGTCTGAAAGTTGCGCCTCGGTTAGTTCCAAAAGACAACCCGCTGAACGTTGGAGGCACGCTGAACGTTGCAACCATAAAAACAGATTTGGCTGGTGATATTACTGTCATCGGAAAAGGCGCGGGACCTATCGAAGCTGCGAGTGCTATTCTCTCCGATATAATAGGGATTTATATATCCCCCTAATTTATATACTGATAGAAAATATAAATAGGGGTATAGGTGAAAGGAAAAAACATGAGCGAAATAAGACCGAGTATAAAAACAATAAGAGATGTCGGGTATAGAGTGATTATGAAAAATGAGGACGGAAGTCCAAAGAAGGTATGGAGATGCCTTATAAAAGAAGGGAATTATGGCAAGTTTATATCCGTAGAGCAACACTGGGTACGAAGTATGCAAGAGGGAAAAATAGTGGAAAGTGATTGGGCAAGGAAGTCTATTAATTTCCCTTATGACAAGGAGAAAGCAGTTGCAACGTTGAACTCCATAAAAGAGTTAGTAGAAGCGGCTTTAGGTGCTGGTGCTGAACTGGAGAAAGAAGTAGAAGAGGAATTTGGCGAGGAACTCGAAGGGCTTGAGGAGGAGTTGTAGTTCCTAAATTCCAATACCAATAGACAAATTCAAAAAACCCCACCTGCAAAATGCAAAGTGCAAATTGAAAAAACACTTTGCTATTTTCATTTTTCATTTTGAAAAAAAAATCTTGCAATACTCTTCCGCTCTATCTGTAAATGTCACATCGTAATCCGATGGAAAACAGTTTTTATACGGATATTTTTCGAATCGGTAATCCATCAAAATGATAATGCAGCGGTCGTGCTCGCTTCTTATGCCTCTACCGGACGCTTGCAGCACCTTTGTTATTGCGGGGTATAGATAACCATAAAGTCTTCCCTTCTCAGCTCCGTATTTCCCTGCATAATATCCTTCTATGGTCTTTACCTCCAGTGTAGGGGGGCTTAATGGCAATCCAACCACGATAATCGCCTTTAGCGTATTGGATTCATAGTCCATGCCTTCGGAAAACGAACCTCCCTGCACGGCGAGCAATATCCCTTCATTGTCATCCCTTAACATCTCATATAACCTGTTTTTTTCCTCTTTCTTCATCTC
>JAGLZV010000008.1 GCA_023131215.1 Candidatus Methanophagales archaeon
CGCAAACAGATTCTCAGCGCTTCTTCCAGGATTGAAGCCACACCATTCATAAACATGGATAGCTCAAGCGAGTCCACTTCAACACCTTCGCTCTCTCTTATCTTTGATTCTATCCGCTCTATCTGACCTCGTATATTCTCATACCCTGCGTTTTCAAGCTTTCTTATACTTTCCAAATAATCTCTGCATTTGTCCATCATCCGAGAATAAAGGACGACCTCATGCCTGTCTTTTATACCCTCAAACATCTTAATCACCCATTCAACATCTGCAAAAACTACTTTCCTGACCTTCGCTCTATCCATTCTTATCCTTCCGTTTACCACGCATCCCAGCTCAAATAAACCCTCCTTTACCTTCCCCAACTCATCCCTGAACTCCTTCGTGCTTATCCCGTATTTATCTTCGAAATCGTATAAAATTCGCATTTGTTCTGCATACCGATTTGCAATTCCCAGAATGTCTCTCTCCATCACCTTCTCCTTTATGCTTCTCTTTCTTACCGTAACGATGTATCGAACTAAGAACGATACACCTATTGCTGCAGGGATAAAGATGAGTATAATAGTTATTGCAAGGTCTGAATAAGGAATCAGTGCGAAAAGTAAGACGACACCAATGACGATTAATGCTAAAAGAGCAAGTGGAACAAATATTCTATACCCTTTCATACGCAAACCCCCTTATCTCCCGCAGTCTTTCCAATTGGTCGAACTTATAGGTGAACAAATTGGTTATCGCTGCTACGTTTCGCCTCGTAGTGGACACAGCCAGATGGCACTCTTTTGAATACGAGAGCATGAATTCCTCTATTTGCTCCCTATCCACACTTTTACTCCTAATATAATATTCCGGGACTCGAAGAAAGGAGATGCTCTTTTCACCACCTACCGGTGCATCGGAAACGCTGAGCTTATCCAATGAAACATGAAGAAGTGTTCCGAGGTCAAGGGGTTTGTGCCTCAGAAAAGGGAAGATATACCCCCATAATCCCTTCGTAAGCTCTGAAGCCCTTGATAATGCCACGTATCCGGGCTCATTCGCGAAGGACAAAGCCTTTATGACCTCATCCATAGGCATAGACAATTGCATCTCCTCGGGTAACGAACCGGGTCGTGATGTCCCAATAAGAATGTCTGCGATACAGGATGAGACATACCTGTTATACTGGGGATAATAATCTTCAAAATTAGGAAGATGCGCTATTCTCTGGTTATCAACGATTATAAATGAGTTCACATGCTCCTTTAGCTTTTCCATCGAATAATATGCATTTATCAGCTCTTCTCTTTTTTCCCGCCTGTTCGCAGGCAAAACGCCAACAAGAATTACTTTTATGTTTAGCCCTGTCAGCGTTTCTGCTATATGAGGCATTATATTACAATCACCAAGTCCGGAGAATAATAAGGCGAATTCAATGCCTTTTACTTTCTTTAGAGTCGCCTCAATTTTATCATCCTTATCGCTCTCTTTTTCCGGCTCGAGCTTGGGCTTGATAACGATTGGCTTGGCTCTTCTCACCTCTTTATATTCCAGTAAAGCGTCGAGAATTGCTCCCCCTGCGTTTCCTATTCCGATGAATAGGTGTGTCATATTATTCCTTTAAAAAACTTAAGAAAAGAAAAGTTTTCATAAACGCTTTTCCTAATTTCGGTCTAACTGTCTTCTTTTTCTACTTTCGTTTTCTCCTCTTTTGCTATTATCTCGGAAATCATATCAGCTAAAGCTAACTCTAATTCTATTAACCTCTTGACAACTTCGTTCCCCTCATTTAATTTGTATAACTTCGTCTTCCCAAATTTCCTTGTTACTTTTACAATTCCAATCTCTTCCAATCTTTCCCAATATTTGAATAATGTAACTTTTCCAATCCCTGCATTCTCTGCAATCTGTTTCTTTGAGTAATCAAACAGTCTATTCTCTATTAAGAAGTCAATTACCCTTATAATTGGATGGTCACCAAGATATTCGATTAGCACTGAATTATTTTCCCCTTCTTTGTACATCGCAATTTCTATATGTTCATGGGTACATATAAATATATGTTAGAAGTTCATTTGAATGAACTTATAAAGGTTTGAGAAATTATGTCAATAACAGATGAACAGATAAGAGCGGATATATTCCACAGATTGCACAGAAAGAAGAAATGGGGTAAATCTCATACTTCTTTTGACAACTTACAAAAAGGCGTACCATCTCATTTAAAAGGCAAATATCTTGAAATTGGTAAAGAACTGGTTAAAAACGGATTTTTAATTGCCTGTATGTTATACATATTTTTGATGAAAAAACGAAAACTGGTTACATTGATGACATTAATGCTAACCGTGATTATAGTCTGCTCCCTCTCTTTTTCCACACCCGCGGCAGGGTCAGATGAGCTGAAGAGGGAGCTACTTGAAGATATAATATCAGTGGATAAGCCGGAATTATTTGACGACTATGGTGAGCTATATCTTGCAAAGGCAAAGATACAGGTAGTGATACAGGGTATGGAAGGTAAGGATGTAACCTGGGATACAAAGGAGTGGGTGGATATTTTTCTTGGAATTGTTGACGATTTTGAAGAAATGGCGGATTTAAGCAAAAGTTCAGCCCCTTCAGACCACGTAGAAGCGATTGAAATCGCAGATAATATGGACATAAATGCACTCAGCGGATACGACATATTGGAAATACCGATGCTCGCAGAGCTTGCGCTTAAGCGATTTTACAGGAGCGAGGGGAAATTCTTTGAGGATATTTCAAGGAACGAGAAAGAGACAAAGCTTAAGATCGAATATGAGAAGATAAGTTCAATTTCATATAAAAAAGGTGGCATATATACGGTAAGCGATGCGAGCAGGATGGAGTTCGAGTCGAGGAGAGACGAATGGGTATATAAGAGAGACATGAGAAAGGCATCCGAATTCATTGACGAAGCGAGTTCATATCTCGATGAAGCGAGGAATCCCTCTTCAGAAATCTTTGGCGCTGCTTTTATGGAGATAATAAAAGCGAAGGATTCTTTTGAGAAAGCGAAGAAAATATATGAGAACCATGAGGATAAAGAACTGGGGAATGTAAAAGGGATTGAAAATGAGATAAAAAATGTTTATCACAAGTTGATGCTTGACACGCTTAAGGTCGTTGCAATTTATCTTCTTATTCTTTCCTTTTTTACCGTTATAATATGGATGGATTTCAAAAGATGGGGTGAGGAATTAGATGACACGAGGTTGGGCGAAGAGCTTGTTGTTTAAGATTGCAATTGGAGCCGTTTTACTCTTTGCTCTTTTGAGCTGTGTGCAAAATGCAAGTGCATCGGATATTGTAATAGAACCTTCTTCGATAGATGTACACTTCTCGTTTGGACAGTACGCAGATAATACGGCGTCACGATATTTTACCATTAGTAATAACGAAAACACCACAGTTAGCGGCGATATAATTATTCCCTCTACTCCTCCTCATATAACTATCAAAGGTCCTTATTCTTTTACCTGCGGTGCTAAGTCAACCACCATCGCACAGTTTACCATCGTGGCATCACCATCGCCATCTGGTGAAGATGAAACGCGCACATTTACGATAGATATAGGAGGAAAGCCTGTCACCATCACCGTAACAATAATCTACTACGCAAAGATCTCAGTATCTCCTTCTACCACAATAGATTTCGGAACAGTTGGCAGTACGGTTTCTTCACGATCGGAAAAAATAACGATTCGTGAGGAATTAGGGTATAAAAATGTTAATATAAATGTAGAAAAGAAAAGTGGAAATGGTTGGGTTACAGCAAGTCCAAACACGGGTATTACTGTCTCAAAAACTAACTCTCGTGATGTCACATTTACGCTGACGCCAGGACCACCCGATTACGAGAGACAGGATAATAGATATACGTGGAAGTTTATCATCACGAGCAGCAATGCAGACCCAGTTACGATAACAGTCGAAGCACGTATAATGAGACCGCCGAAACTTGGAAGGCTTTACGATGAAGAACTAGAAATAAAGTTTGATAAGCCAAAGGGAACAGTTTCGAAATACGATAGATATATTGATGTGCGAGTGAGAAATTTAGGAGATGAGCCAATGCATTTCAGCAGTAGCGTCTCAGAGTCACCAGGTGGTGGAATCACTATCAGAATAGATTATTCTCCTAAAGTAGTTTCTAAAAGGGGCAGTGAAAACATCGAGGTTCATATCATTGCTCCATACGATACTCCTGAAGGAACATATCAAGGAAAGCTACATATAGACGCAACAGATGAAGATGGTAAATACGATGCCGGTCGCGATGTGGACATAACAATAAAGATAAAATGGCCGGTTGATTTCATCATTTCTTCTACTTCTGTTTATTTCACGCCCTCTCCGCCTTCTATTGATTTCGGCTCCTTAGAGCTGAAAGAGATAGGGTACGAAAAGAAACGCATTAATATAACGTTAACAGAGTTTTATCTTTATAAATCGGTGCGGAATTTACGATTTTCAAAGAGCGGTGAATATGGAGAATGGTTACATGATGATAAAGATTTCTCTAAAATTCCCCGGGGTGAATCAAGGAGTTTTACACTTAAAATAGAACCCGGATTGGAAGCAGTGCCTAAGGCTTATTCGTGGAAATGTGATATAAGTGCATCCGAAATAAGTAGAAAGAGAATGGAAGTAAAAGCGATGATAGTGCCGATGGATATCCCTGAGATGTTGGAATATTTAAAGTCATTTAGAGAAAGTACCCTGAATAAGAGATATCCATCCTCAGAATCTATAATATCAAACGGAGTAGAGATGCTGGAAGTTGTAGAGAGAAGCGAAATAGGTGCAGAGGACTGGAAAAAAATACCTGTTTTGATGAAGGGAACGCTCTCTCTGCTCTCATCGCTGAATGATGGTATTGCATCCAGTGAAGAGGAAAACTATGGAAAAGCAGTGGAGAACTTATTGAGTGCCTCGGTGTCAACATCCACAATAAGCTCGAATTCTGAGCTGAACAATTGGGATATATCAGGATATGCAAAGGATATCTCAACGGGTGCGGACAAGACAACGGAGGAGGTGTTGAGGGACGAGGCGAAAAAGCTTGAATTGCGAGCATGGGACATAAAGAAATCAGTGGAGCACGCAATGGCAATGGGCGACATAAGCAGATTAAAAAAGGAGGAAAATGTGCTTGAATCCGCTCTTTCATATCAATATGCCGCTACGATATATGGTCTGCTCAACGATAAAGAAAAGAGATTGGAATGTGTCTATGAGGAATCTTTGCTCATGGATAAACATGATGAATTGGTGAGTGATGCGACGGACCTTCGTATCAAAGCGGAAAATAACATATCAAATAGCAAGGAGAATGACCTTCGTAAAATCTGGGATACGTATCTCCTTTTAAACCCTTATAAATATGATACTTTTTCTGCGAACTATAAAACCGCGGAGAGATACCTGAAGGATGCATCGAGGAAGTATAAGGTTGCAGGGGAGTCGCTTCTGTCTGAGGATACAGAAAAGAAGTTAAATGAAGTAAAAAGCGAGTGGAGTTATATATTATCTATGTTCTTCCTTGCGTGCATTCTGTATGGCGCAGCTTTCTTCTATGCGATAAGCCGGGTTATTATGGGCACGGTGGCTTATATGAGGGACATGTATGAGCGAGAGGTGGGAGATATTGTGGTTACGTAACACTTTTTCTTTTTGCAAAACACTTTCTTTCTAAAGAAAGAACCTGTGCTAAGAAAGAGTATGTTCTATGTTCTTTTGGTAAAGCTTTTCTTTCTAAGAAAAGGTTTGTGCTAAAAGAAAACAATGGATAGAGAAGATAAAAAGCTAAAAATGTTTTTTCTTTGATTAAACTTTCTTTTATAAAGAAAGTTTGATGCGAAAGGTAATAAGAGACCCCATACATGGATACATAGAAATAGATGACCTTGCAATTGCGATAATAGACACCGTGGAGATGCAGAGGTTGAGAAGAATAAG
>JAGLZV010000080.1 GCA_023131215.1 Candidatus Methanophagales archaeon
CGTACATATTTTGCCACTTCACCAATCTTCGCAGCCGCCTTCCTGTACATCTCTTCACCCCTTTCCGTATATTTCGTTGTAAGCTCTTTTGTGACGACAATCAATCGGTTTTCCTTTGGAAAAGGCGACTTATACTCCCTTAAAACAATCTCCTTACCTTTTATCCTATCCGGAGCCGCACCTAAAACATCAGCATACATCTCTGTTGGGCATAGCGTGCCGCTCATCATTATGGTAGAATGCGCCCTTGCGAATATCGGTTCGCTTACCACAGAAGGGTCAAGCAGTTTGAAGTAAAGTGACGGATTTTCCTTCTTCATGAGCGAAAATATCCTGAAACATTTCTCTCTTGTTCTCCAGCCATCGAGGAAATCTGCAACCCCGAGAACGTTCCTCTGCACTACCTCATCTTTATATTTTGCTTTTCCCCCGTTTTCAGTCAGACCTTGATATTGGAAAGAACGAGTCTTTTTCAGGCTTCGGAGAGTGCGTTTATCTTCCGCTGACAGTATATACTCCGTATCATTGGCGGTTCTTGCTCTATTGCCTTCAGAAGCCTCAAAGCCTTCTGCAATGTTCCTGAGTGAGTTTACAAAGTCGTCGTAACTTATTGCTTCTATTCTCCGTCGCAATACCTTCTCCATCTCGTCCACCAGAAAATCCTTAGCCACATTCATTTCTTCTTTTTTGCTTTTACTCGCTTCCATAGCCAACTTTGTGAAAATCCTCTCCAATTCCATAAGGTTCCCATACATCTCTCGGTTTGTATGGCGGAGACCTCTTGCAGCTTCTGTTATGGTGCTCATTCGCAATTCACTGCTGAGATTGTTTCTTATACGGTCCGGGAGGTTGTGAGCTTCGTCAACGATTACAATGATGTCCTCCAACCCCTTCTCTATTTTCTCTAACACCGTTCCTGCAATGTCCCTAGAAAAGAGGTAATTATAGTCGCAGACGAGCACATCAGCAGTTTCACTCACTTCCAAAGCCGCCTTATAGGGACATACTCCTCTGGAGGTGCACCAGTTATACAACTCCTCCACATGCATTATGCTTTCCCTTATCCGCTGCAGCGCTTCTTCGTCATGTCGCAGGAAATAAAGGCATCTTCTATTCTTCTGCTCGGACTTGCAAAATTCACTGAACAGCGAATAAAACTCCCTGTATATTGATACCGCTCTTGGGCACATGGATTGCTTTGAAATGACATCAACAGCCACGAAATCGAGTTTCGCATGCTCTTTTATCAACCTGAGCGTATCAATCGCAATTTTGTGCTGACTGCGCTTGGAAGTCAGGAAAAAGATGCTCTTGCCATTCTCAATGGCATATTGCAAAGCCGGAACGAGAACAGCAACTGTTTTTCCTATCCCGGTAGGTGCGTGAGCAATAAGAATATTGCCGCCCTCTACGGCGTATTTCACAGCTTCCATAAACTCTTTTTGCCCTTCTCTTATTGACGGGAAAGGAAAAATGGAAGGTTTATCTTTTTCCATTTTGATAGATTAAATGTTTAATTTAAAATATTTTTAAGAGATATATTAACAGAAACAAGGGGGAAGGCAATATAAAATGAAAGTACTGGTGTATCCACCAAATAGTATGATATTGTCGGATTTGGTGGAAAGAGGAGGGCATGAAGCGGTAGTATTGATGAAGGAGATAGGCGAACATGTGAGGGATGCGGAAATAGACGCACCACCGATAAATATCACCGAGGAGGACTTGAAAAGGGCGCTGAGGTATGTTTCGGTAGAAGAACCTGCGGGGTTAAAAGGAAGGATAGGACTGCTTGCACCTCTGTTGGAGAAAGCAGAAGCTTCGATAATCCTGAGCGATGCACCTCCTACTTTTGGCTGTATGGGCTGTGTCGTCGCTGATGAATTCTTCAAGTTCTTGATAAGGAAGCGCGAGATACCGACATTGGAAGTGAAGTATGAAGGAGGAGAGAGAATGGAAGAGATGGTATCAGAGATAATGGAGTTTTTAGAGCGATTATCGAAAGAAGGAAAAGAGAAGAAGGAATAAGATAAAAATGGCGAAAGTTGCGCAGATTTCTTGTGGGACGGAGTACAGTGGAATTCAATGGATGTTTGACGATATAGCAGAGCGCGTGGGTAT
>JAGLZV010000081.1 GCA_023131215.1 Candidatus Methanophagales archaeon
GATATGCTCGGTGTTGATATTATTATTCCTCCGTATTCGCAGTACGCAGGAGCGGTTGGTATTGCTACGCTTGTGTCAGGGGTTTGATTGCTCAAACCTTTTTAAAGTTTTGATTCTTGTACACCTTCTACGCCTTTGCTCGTGATAAAAAACGCACATGACGTATCTTCAGGCATAGACCTGTGCTTCTTTAAGGCAGCTTTTCTTTTACCATGCCCTTCTGCTGTCTTCTCAAGCTGCACGATTATTTTAGAGAGGTGTTCGAGAGCATATCCACCGGAAGGGCGTAAATTCCCTTCCTCAATATCCATATACACTTGATTTGTTATTATGACCGCGAGGTCATACCTGCGAGCGATTTCCAAAAGATGCATTATTTGGTTTGCCAATACTCGCCTTAAATATATGCTTCTTTCATCGTCCAGCTCTAATCGGTAGAAAAGGGTGGCGGAATCAAGGATTACGAGTACGACTCCACTTTCACCTTCTTTTTCCTTTATCACCTTCTCAATCTCGTTTATGCATGACGTTTGCTGCTCGAAACTATGAGGCTCGTAGATTATAATTCTCCGTGCCATGCTTTCTACATCTTCTGAATCTCCACTTGCACTCGTGGCAGTTGCGTTGGCTATTTGCAAGAATCTTTCCGGAGAAAAGCCTTCACTGTCTATAAAAATCACCTTCTTCCCCTTTTTAGCACATTCTACCGCCACTTGAAGACATATATTTGTCTTCCCACTGCCTGCCTCACCGTATAGTTGGGTAACGGTGCCGGATTCGAAGCCACCACCTAACAGCTCGTCTATGCTTTTACATCCAGTGCTATATTTCGTAGGAAGTTGCATAATAAACCTTTTCTTAGAAAGAAAAGCTTTATCAAAGGAATAGTTTTGTTTTTTGGTAAAGCTTTTTGCTTGCAAAAAGGTTTGTCAACGCTTTTTCTAAAAGGGTTGAATTATAAACATCGCAAATAAAAGACATAATACGCCTACTACGTCTGTTAAACTGGTTATTAGTGGTATAGTATCGTTATCAGGGTCCATTCCGAATCTAAAGGATAGAATCGCGATATAATAGGAAGCGAGGTTAAGAAAAGTTGTGCATAAAATACCGCCTAAAAGTGAGATAGATACCATTTCAAATATGTTCGGAGTGGTTATGTCAAGAAGGGTGCTCGCAACGTATGACAATATACCGACAAATGAAAATACAACTATGGAAAAGAGATATATCACTGCGAAATTAGCAGAGACAAGCTTATCAGGAACACGCTTTGGATTCACCGTGCCGATGTGAAGCATGGAGGAAAGACGAGCACTTAATATACCGCCCAATGCATTACTTTCACCCAAAAAGGGTGGGATGATTACTAAAATGGCGGGAATAGCAATTAAACTTTGCAACCTCATATCCAGTGTTATTCCGGCGAGGGTGCAGAGAATACCACAGATGAAAAGCATCGGGATGCTTTCTATAAAAATACGTCTTACAGCGGCATCGCGTGATTTCAGACCTTTTACAAGGCAGAAAAACGCCACAAAGATGAATAAAACTGATAACAGAGTGACGGGAGATAACCAACCCCTAAAAATCCACCAAGTATTGAGCAAGTTCAAGTTTAACAATAAGATAGCAGCCAGAAACAAAGAAGGAATGGTTATCATGTCGCCGGCAGAGGTTATTATAGGCGAAGACATATTATCTAAATCCCAGTTTCTGCGGTAGCCAATAATGGAGACGAGGATTGCGATACCAAGGAGAATGATTCCAGAGATTAAACCACCGATTACCGAAATGAGAATGAATCCCTGAAGAGAAATATACTTGATATTTGGCATTCCAAACGCATCGGCTAATATTTTCGCCAGGAAGCCGAGGATAACGGAAAGAATGAGCGTTAGTAACAAGGAAGTAGAAGCATTTTGGTACAACACACTCCCTTTTTTCAAGGTTGGGGAGAAAAGACCGAGATGCATGGAAGTTCCTAATCTGGAAACAAGCGCACTGTAAACATTACCACGCATGGCAATTGCTGGTGGAATAAGTATCATGAGACCAGGGAGCAGTCGCAGCATATCTGTCATCAAACTCAACCCAATTCCAGCCAGAAGACCGGTGAAAGAGCAAAATAGCAGCGAGAATGGGGCTTGTCTAAACAAGTCGGAGAAGTTGTGAAAAAAGGAAGAGGCATGACTGAGAGGAGCCCTCCTGGTAAGAGCGACAATAAGAGATGAGCCAGTGCCTCTGCTTCTGGGCACGGCTTTCTTTTGCAGTTTTCGCATTCTCATACTTTCCTCTACCTCCTTTCTTCTGCCAAAAGGTGCCTTTACCTTTACCCGTACTCATGCTTATGCTTATACCTCTTATCCTTCCCAAGCTTAGGCTATTAAAGCTATCCGGGGGTTCGGGTTCAGCTTCGCTTTCGTTATCTCTTCCTTGCATGGGCATCCTGATTTTGTAACTCTTTTCTTATTTTACTCCATTCCTTTATAAATATGGTGAAAATGTCGTCGGAGGAAAACAAACTGGAGGAGATACGGAAGAGGATAGATGAAATAGATGATGTAATTGCAGATTTACTTTCAAAAAGGATGCGATATGCGAAGCAGGCGAAGGATGAGAAAGTGCGAATGAATAAGCCTGTTGTGGACAGGCAAAGGGAAGAAGTGGTGATAGAGAAATGGTGTGAGCGTGCAAGAGGGAACAGAAGAAGCAGAGGGTATGATTTAAGCGAGGAGATGATGAAGAAGGTGGCTGAAATCATAATCGAATATACGCTCGAAAAGGAAATGGAAGAATAAAAAAATATGGAAATTATTGTTAGCACGTCAAAAGGAAGCGTAATAAAAATAAGGAATTTTGAAATGCCTGATATCAGGCGAGTGATGGAAATAGAGGAAGAATCGTTCTTAGATGGCGAATCAGAACTGTATATAGAGATGTATGAGGAATGGCCGGAGGGTTTCTTGGTGGCGGAGAAAGAAGATAAGGTGATAGGCTTCGTGGTTGTAGTATTAACGCCGGAAGGAGAAGGGCGAGTATTTGCACTTGCTGTTGATTCGCAATATAGAGGGGAAGGTGTAGGGCGGACGTTATTAAAAGCGGCTTTTGGCGTGCTGAGGAAAAGAAAAATAGGGTATATGCGGCTGGAGGTGCGTGTAAGCAATCAGATAGCACAGAGATTGTATAGAAGTATGGGATTTATGGAGATTGGGTTCGTTCCTTTTTATTACAAAGATGCTGAAGGAGCGATAGTGATGAGAAAGGTTTTGTAACAAAACCTTTCTTTGGAAAAGAAGGCTTTACCAAAGAAACGATAATCTGAGGGGTTATAAAACCTTTTTAGCCACCACAGTAATAAAAACAGGGCCTCTTATATCTATCTTCTTCTTCTTCGACGTGAGGTAACGCACCGCCATCTCATCAATCTTTATATTTATATCAGCTCCACTCCTTACTATCCTCACCTTCACTTCACAGTCTTTCTTATCTATTTCTCCTTCTCTTGTTGCTTCCTCTATCCTACGAGCGACAAAAGCGGCAAAAGCATCTAAAAATCTTATGTTTGTTGGCACACCCTCTTCAAACACCGCTTCCCATTCCTCCTTTCTCGATATCCCTAATAGGGACCCTTCGTGCACAACTATTTCATTCAGATAAGCTGGACCGCACAAAAGCGTGTTCTCCTCTGGCTCTACTACCCATACTTCAATATCATTCTCTAATAGTGGACCTCGATATGCAAGGAACTCGCAAGGTGATTTCTCTTTCCCCTTCTCTTCACATACCCGAACGATATTTTTTGCGATTTCATCTCCTTCAGCCGTGCCTGGTGTCTTTTCCATGCTTATCATCCCTGCTATCTGCACATCACTTAGTTCCCAGGGCGCATAAAATTGCGGGAGTGCTAATGCTCTTACATCGCCCGCATCGTGCAATATCATCGCTAATCGCTCTACGCCCAATCCAAGGTTCACTACGGGGTACGGAATATCGTATTGCGCCAGCGCAGTGGGAGAATAAATACCAAAAGTAGCTACTTCTACCCAGCCGATTCGAGGATGATAGCAAAAAACTTCTGTTTGCGTTTCCGGCATGTAATATTTCGAACGCTTCTCGTCCTTCCTGAATTTTATCTTATCAAAGCCAAATTGCGAAAGCAATCCGGTTGCGATGTCCTTACCATCGTCTATGCTTACGTCCTCGCTGCACAAAACGCAGGATGCGGAATGGTAATTGCGAAGCCTTGTTTCATCCTCTCGCTGCTCTCTCCTGAAACATCTATCCACCGAGAACAATTTTATTGGCAAAGGTGTTTTATTCCAGATTTCGGCAAGCGTCAGGAACCAGCCGGAAGTCATGTGACTTCGTAGTGTAGCCCTCGAAGAAATAGGAGAAAGGCTTTTTAACTCCGGGAAAACAGCATCAAGCACTTTTGCTACTTCTATATCCTCCACATCCATACTATTTGCCACTTCATATACCAAATCATCACCACCTATCTCGCCCTTTTTATACCGGTGCAACGTATTCCTGAGCGCCTCTATTTCCTCTTTCGAAAATTGTTTTCCAAAGTACGAGTTTATCCGCTTCACCCTTTCCTCGGAAATTCCAATGTCCGGGCGAGGCAATCCCGCGAGATAATAGCAGCGATCCAGGACTGCAAGTGCTTCTTTTCCAAATTGTTTTTTCACTTCAGCTTCTTCTATTATCACCAGGTTCATGACTTCCTCAAAGCCAAGCCGCAGATATGCATCTCTCAGTTTTTGGATAGTTTCAAACACCGGATGCGGCTTACCATAGCTCAACCCGCGCACCGACCTCGGATATTTTTCGTTGAGGCTTCTCTCACTTGCGTATTTTGTTCCCGCCATCCATGCAGCTTCGAAATCCTTGCTCGTTTCTTTTCTTATTTTTTGGGTGTCGAATTTCATGATTGTTTTACAATAGCTCCTATTGTTTATATCCGAGGGTTATTTATATACTCTTGCAGCTCTAAATTTCCCCGAAGGGGTTTTGTTTCTCATTTTAAGCAATATTATTTATAGTTAATTATATAAGGTGCTAATTTGTTAGCACCATATATAAAAAGAAAACCACAGTTAAAAAAATCCGAGATGCATGGGGATTTGCCCCTCAAACTTTAAGAAAGTTTGATCAAAACGCACGCTTTCGGCGGCGCTGAAAAGGGGTACTGTGGTAAGTGCATCAGCGCCGAGGAGGAGCGCTTTATAAATACCCAAAAAATTTAGGAGGTGATACAAAAATGATGGATTCGAAACTTGAAGAAGCAGATGTTTTTCCTGTAGAAAAGGTCAGTAAGATATATGTTCCAGATGATATCTCTGAAGAGACAGGGATCCAAGGGTTTGTTTTCTCCAGGAAACTTTTGAAGGTTGCAGATCCAGAAAAATACACTGTACCTAAAACAGCAAAAGAAAAAGAAATTGCTCTAAAGGCTGCGAAGTTAGCTTGGAAGATCGCGGCTGAAAGCGACGGAGGTCCTGCTGTTGGAGAGAACTCGATTACAATAAGAATATCCAATGCTCATAGAAATGCAGGGAGCAGGGCAGAACGTATTTACATGCACTTTGGAGGAGAACATAAATTTATCAGGCTTTGGGGGCCACGTGATCGTGACGAGCATTTCCCAAGAGGATGGACTCTGAACTGGGATCTTAACGAAACCAGACCAGCCGATTTCTTGGAATCAATACCGACCGACGCGTGGGACGACATCCTACTCATAAACACACACGGGGACGGAATATTAATAGATAATATTAAGATTGTCCATAGTGATATCACCATTGTAGATTGGCCTCCATCTGGACAAAGAGTATGGCTTGATGGCTCTAAGGGAGAGAAATATGGGATAATAGGGCTTGCAGATCAGATAATAGAAAAAAAATTGGAGGCCATTGACCCTGATATACGCTGGGTGCCCCAACTTCATTGTGCTGTAAGGGAACTAGGTAAAACTGATGGGACGAAATATGGTACAGTTCATGCTTGGTGCAGTGAGTTTGCTTCATGGTGCTTACGCAAAGCTGGGTGGTGGGACGCACCAAAAACAAGAAATACGGACGATAATTTTGGTTCAGGTGATATGGAAGGTTATTTCAATGACAAAGATCGCAAATACACGAAACAAGACCTCTTAAACGGAAACTATACACTCACAGCGGGAGACTATTTACGGATGCCGAACCATAGTGCTTTGTTTATTCGTTACGTTGATGATGGACGTGACGTAACAGATACAAATAAAGAATTTATCTCCATAGAAGGTAATACAGGCAGTAAAGTAGCAATAAGGAGGGGTCGTGCAAATCCTGACTGCCCTCGGTATATTGACCGACTGATATCTGTAGGTAGTACCCGGTAATTTACCACAGGGTTAGTAAAAACAAGCGGAACAGCCAAAACATGAGGGAGGTATATCCTTTCTCTTTTATTTTATTTAAATATAGGAGGATATGTACCAAATGAAAAAACCATGGTTTAAAAAATCCGAGATGCATGGGGATTTGCCCTTTGAAAAAGGTACTGTGGTAAATGCATCAGAGCGCTGAGGGGGCGCAATGATAGAAATACCACTACTAAATAAGAGGTGATATAAAAAATGGAAGAAAGAAGGGAAGAAATGGAAGAAAAGAAGACCTATCGGTTTGGATGGCTTCCGGATTATCCAGATTTTAGGGATTACACGGAAGAAGTCGAAGCGATTAAGCCAATGCTTGAAAAAACAAGTGTGAGTGGAGGGGGTAGCCGTCCAAATCCTTCGGTAGACCTGAGAATGGGGTTCTCTCCTGTCGAGGACCAGGGGAGCGTTGGATCGTGCACGGCGAACGCAGCCGTAGGAGTTGTGGAATACTATGAGCGAAGAGCGTTCGGGAAACATATTGATGCTTCTCGACTCTTTTTGTATAGAGCAACGAGGAATCTAATGCACATGACAGGCGACACGGGTGCATATCTTCGAACAACAATGCAGGCTCTGGTACTTTTTGGAGTCCCTCCAGAGGAGTACTGGCCTTACACCGACAAAAAACCCACTGACCCTATCGTACCAACACACCACTTTGACATAGAGCCGCCTGCATTTTGCTATGCTTTCGCACAGAACTATCAAGCGATTAAATACGTTCGGCTTGACCCTGCCGGAATTTACGGAGCTAAGCTACTATCGAGGATAAAAACGTATCTGGCATCTGGGCTTCCTTCGATGTTCGGATTTGTAGTCTATGACTCAATTAGCCAAGCTTCAAAAGATGGAGAGATTCCGTACCCGTGTTCCCGTGAAAGAGCTCTGGGGGGTCATGCCATTGTTGCAGTCGGGTATGATGACGAGAAGAAGATCAAGAATGCCGATTGTGGAACTGAGACCAAGGGTGCACTGCGTATCAGAAATTCATGGGGTAATGGATGGGGAGACAGAGGATATGGTTGGCTGCCATACGAGTATGTGCTTAAAGTATTGGCAAAGGATTTCTGGGTGATCCTCAAAAAAGAATGGGTTGATACAGGGGTATTTAAGTGACCCAACACAAGGCAAATTCGTGGGGGATCTTCGTATCCCCTCATTTTTTTAACTATATGAATGCTTGTATAATATCGGTTTATAAAATACGAAGACACATACAGGATAGGTGATTATAGATGAATATGACAGATATATTTGTTTTTTCTCAAGCGGTTGTGCCGTATTTGAAAGTGATACTGGTCCTGATAGTCGGTTTCTTTGTAATTGGTATAATTAAAAGGCTTATTAGGAGATTCTTAAGCACTACTGCTCTGCCTTTGGATGCACAGAACATCTTACGAAGAGCCGTGGTCTATGTTTTATGGTTCGCCGTTCTGATTTATGTCACGCATGAACTGAAATTAGAAGAGATTTTCATGCCTCTCATAGGTGCCTCAGTTTTGGTTGGGCTTGCTGTTGCCTTAGCCGTTAAGGATGCCTTAGGCGATGCGGTGGCAGGGGTATTCCTCCTGTTAGACAGGCACTTTAATATTGGTGGCGAAATTGAGACGATGAAATATAAGGGAGAGATTATTGATGTCACGCTCAGAAAAACGCGCTTAAAGACAGGCGATGGAACAATAGTTGTATTACCAAACGGAAAAATAGATTCTTCTGGTTGGGTGTTACACGAGAAAAAGATCGAGGCGGAAGATAAGCACGATTTGTAACGACCTAAGCTTGATGATTATTCAATCAAATCATACTCCGAATAATAATAGCAATCAATGGACTAATAATACTTGCAAGAATCACCAAAGCACTGGTTATTCCCCCAATCCATTGAATAACATTTCCGGTCATATATGGAATGTGGTCACAAATATTGCGATTAATTGCTATCGGAATCTTGATAATCCCCTCCTCTTTTATTCCGTCTCTCCACTCAGTATAAATCACTATATAGGCAGTGGCTTCCAATTGCATTTCTGGCAGTGCATTTTGTGCAATGCTGAGATGATATTCTTTTGATTCAGGCAATTCTGCATCGTGTTCGCTATCATCTATTTTTAGTTTGTTTTCATCGTATCTCAGCTTTATTTTAACTTGTTTGAATTCCTTTAATGGAGTAAATTTGCCCTTCAAGAAGTACTCGTGACCTATCAGTAGCCTGGCATAATTATTCTTTGGTTTATATCCTTTTCCTTTCCATCCCAGGATGCTGAAAAGCATTCTTTCAGTAGCCATTTCCTTTTCTACGCCTACCGGTTCTTTTCGTTTAATCAAACCAAACATTGAAAACATGGCAACTAAAAATTTTTTAGTGCTATAATAATTTCCTGTAAAATAATAAAAGAATCCAAAGGCAAAAACACCAACAGCTAAACCGGCAGAGGATGCTATTGGATTGTCAGAGATGGGGTTCCTAAATATCACCTTAATTCTATCCTCACGCCACGCTCTTAAAAAATCATCTGCGGTCCTTATATTCTCAATGGTTTCCATATCAGCGAATATATCTACTGTGGTGTCCTCTGGTTCACCTTGGATAATCTCCACTATCTCTCCATTACGCAATATTAATCCTACAATCTGGTCGTCGGGTGTATGTATTTCTATACGCTGGTTTCCAAAGAGAGAGAAAAGAGAGGGATATTCTTCTTTTATTCCTGCAAGATGTTCATTAAGTAAATCTTCTTTTTCGATCAGTACTTCATACAGATTTTCAGATTTTGCCGTTGAAATGCTAGAGAAAAGTAGGATCAAGCATAATATGCTTAAACTAATCCCCCAAATCATTCTAACTTGCATAATTGTATCATAGACTGTGAGTATTTAAAACTTCCGATAAATAAAGTTAGTGAAAATCCAGATTTGGATCCCTCAAACGCTTTGATCTTTCTGGATGAGGCGTATAGCGGGTTATCACCAGCAACCGTGCATGAAGTTCCAGTGGGAACTCATAACGTCAAATTCAGAAAATTCGGCTATTTTGATTGTGAACGAGAAGCAGTAGTTAACGCAAATCAAACAACGCATGTTCATTGCGATTTGACGGAAACACCGGAGATAAAACTGAAACTCTCGGCAGAACCCACGGAAATCCCTGCCGATGGGAAATCCAAATCAATAATAACGATAAGGATAGAAGACAAGAATGGAATACCAATTCCTATTCCAGAAGATGTAACGGTAGAATTAGTAACAAATAATGGAACGGTAGAGAGTCCGGTCAAAATACCCGCTGGCAGAGCTTCAGTTACTGCGACTTTGACATCCTCCACAGTCAAAGGAACTGCCACGGTGAAGGCAAAGGCTGAATTCTTGAAGGGCAGCACAACCGTTGAATTTTCGCACTCTACATAGATTTTATGTAGTAGTATAAAAATTACCCACTTCCTTTTTATACACTTAATCCAAAGGGATATTACAAGGGTGTTTTTAATGACTTTTGATATAATTAACGTGCTACCTGAAAGCATAAGGGTGATATTAATAGCAATGATTCCAATTGGAGAGCTGCGTGCTTCCATACCATTTGCAATTGGCATTTATGAAATGGACCCGATAGAAGCTTATGGGCTGTCCGTGATAGGGAACATGCTACCAGTGGCGCCTTTACTTCTTTTTCTTGACCCGGTTTCGAACTGGCTGAGAAGATACACTACCTTCGATAGATTCTTTAACTGGCTTTTCTCAAGAACGAGGGGATATAATTATAACAACAGATTGGAAAAATACGGCTCTTTAGCGCTAATACCTTTTGTTGCAATACCGGTTCCATGGACAGGTGCATGGACAGCGTGTGCAATTGCTTTTGTATTCGGCATTCGGCATAGACATGCGTTTTCAGCTATTTTCGCAGGTGTGATGATAGCAGGGATAATAGTAACAGTTGTGTACCTGTTTATGGAATTCCTCCATCCATGGGTGTTTTGAAAGTGTTAGTGATTTAGTTTTTTAGAGGCTTAGAGGCTTAGTTAAATGGCTAACTAAACCGCTAAACCGCTCATTTCCTCTCCACATATCTTCCTCTCCGTTCTATCTCCGTTACTCTTTTCAATACTTGCGGTGCATTCGTAAAAGTTTTCCTGTAGCCCTTTATAAACGACTCTCTTAATTGTTCATAAGATTCATGCGTGCCGCCAAGGCTTTGGAAAAATACATGCACATCTACGCCCCTCGCTTCGGTGCTCGATTCGATAAAGGATAACCCAAAATCTATAAAATAGATGCTGTTATCCCTGCCCACAATAATATTGGAAGTGGTTAAATCACCATGAACTATCCCATTTTTGTGCAAGACGCCAACGAACTCGCCTATTCTCTCGCTTATATCCTCGTTAATCACCTCTCTCGCCAAATCGCCCTCTATTCTCTCCATTACGATTTCGTAATCGGAAATATCGAAGATAATAGGAGTAGGCACGCCTTTTCTTCTCGCTTCTGAAATTATTTTCGCTTCACTTTTCGTTCTTCCTTTCCTTATCCGTTCGTCTATCTCCTTTACTCTGTATCGCTTCTCTATCCTACTCTTATACACGAGGTCGCCCTTTATCTCTACTATCGCCTCAGCGCATTGAAATCTTTCTTCGTTCAAAGCGTGATGACTTTCTTTGCTTTGCCCAATTCTTCCAGCAGGTCTTTCAATTCAAGTTTTTGCAGCCCTTCAGGGATTTCAAACCTTGGTGGTTTTCCTCCCAAGAGCTTCATCCATGCGTAGCAGGCAAATAGAGGCACGCCTGCGCTGCTTGCCATTTTTACCAGTCCAGAAGGGTCCGAAGGAACACCCATCTCCGCGGCATTTTTCTTTATATCCTCCGCATAGCCTTCTAACCCCTGGTCATACCTGTATTTCTTATCCACAAGCGCTGCCAAGCCCTCTTGCATGAACACCACACTTATATCCTCCCCTGCTTTCTTCATATTTGTAGCGACGATAAGCGCACTCAAATAGGAGTTTATCGTCCCCTCCTTACATATTACTATTGTTTCAGGCATTTTTTATCACCGACTAAGATGAGTGTTTTATCACTTTATAAAGTTGTCGGTTTTGACGCGTAAAGTTCTTTCCTTCTCGCTTCCAGCATTTCCACATCCCGACCGAGATATTCCGCCGCAGTTATCACCTCTACATCTTTCTCCACTGCGCATTCATACACCTCAGCTATCCTCTCCTTATACTTCAAGTCGCGCATGAAATGATGTTCTGGCAAGATGGTTTTTACAGAAGTTTCTTTTATTATCCTTTTCATATTCTCTATGGACAATGCCAAACTCTTCTTCGAATACCGGAAGCCAAGCATATAAGTCATCGGTCCATCTAATATAACGATGTCAGGATTTTCTTGAATAATGAATTCCACCTGTTGAGCCACGGAAGGACCCTCAACATCGCTTGTAAAAACCACTTTCTCACCGCCGCATGAGACACTCACCTCTACCACATATCCCAACTTGGGATTTGTGCCGTGATAAACAGGTGGTGAGAATTTTATGATAGTTGAGCCATGCTTAAACTCCTTCCCATCTGCAATATCCATGGACTTTGGTATTCCCGTGAGCTTATCCAGGAAATAAGAAGCACGTTTCTCCTGGCTTTTGTTTATCTTCTCCTTCGGATGCTTTAAGTAAACTATCTTGCCTTCGTATATCTCTGGCTCTTCTGGATCGTAATGGTCGTAATGGTAATGTGTAACTACGAGGGCATCACTTCGAGATGCATGTTCCTTTACATCATCCCACGTCTCGCTCATCCTTTGCTCTTCTATTGGATGCGGGGGTAAACTATATCTACTCGGTGCTAACGATACGCCCGGGTCTATTAACACTGCTATGTCGTTGGTCTCCACGAAAGTCGCCATAGACCTCACGCCAAAGCTATCAAATGCTAAAGGCTTTACTTTTAGCATTTCGCTTTCTCATCATAAAGAGAGAAGTTTCTGCTATTATAAATATTTATGAACCTTTATAAGGAATCAAATTCTAATAAATCACAACGAAGATGAAGTCAAAACCTTTAATTTATGGATTAATGTTGGTATTAGCAGTTGCCGGGATAATTTTTATCAGCGGATGCATTCAGCAGCCAACACCCTCTAAACCCGAAGTATCCACATTGAAAACAGAACCCGTAGATTTATCCGGTGTTCAAACAGAAAAGCTGAGTTTCATAAACCACTACTCCTTAAATCCTCTAAATGTCACCTTACAAGTTCCGCAGTATAACCTGCCATTGAAAACCGAGGAAATATCTAATTTCAACGATTTCTCTACAAAAATTCCGTTAGACGAAGATGCTTCACGACTGCTGGAAAAGAACGGTTTTGTAGTTATCGGCAACCCATTCAACCCCGAGGGAGAATCTATTACAGAGCCTTATAAAACGTTAAAAGAGAAGGAAATACCTGTTTTTATCACTTCTGATTCGTTATTACATCTTTATCATATCCAATTTGATGAAACGCTCAGACAAATTGAGGAACGAGAATTTTACGATACAATATGGGAAATCAGCATGGAATTACTGAATGATTCCGTAGAAAATTATAACAATTATAGTGGCGACTTAAAAGAAGCATCAAAAAGAAACGTCGCCTATTTCGCAGTTGGATTGAGTTTGTTACA
>JAGLZV010000082.1 GCA_023131215.1 Candidatus Methanophagales archaeon
CAAACATTTTTACCGCATCTTCATACTCGATTTTACGAGGGTTACGTGCTAAGTACCCTTTTTCCTTTGACATAGCTTCAGCTAACCCCGGTAAATCATCTTTTGGCACGTCCAAATCAGCAAGCCGAGTTGGCAATTCTAACTTTTCAAGCAAGCCCTTAACATGTGCAACAGCCTTCGATGCCGCTTCTTCCTCTGGCATTCTCGATATATCCTCTCCCATTTCTCGTGCAACTTTCGCCAACTTTTCCTTAACTCCAAGTTCCTGTGCGTTATACTCCATCATATAAGGCAGGGCAAGCGCAGCAGAGACACCATGTGGGATTTTATACTTCGCTCCGAAGGTATGCGCTGCTGCATGACCCGCTATAACGCCCGCATTTCCAAATGCCATTCCTGCCAGCAGTGCTGCTAACGACATTTTTAAACGAGCATCGAGGTTATCGCCATGTGAAAAAGCCTCCTCCAAATTATCTGCAATCTTCCTTATCGCTTCCAATGCAAAAGAATCAGTCAGCGGGTTTGAACCTGTGGATAAAAACGCCTCAATTGCATGGCTCAAAGCATCCATGCCCGTTGAAGCAGTTACCTTTGGCGGCATTGTAGCGGTGAACGTTGGATCAATCAAAACAACATCTGCGAGATTATAAGGGCTTGCTATCGCCTTTTTCTTTTCTTCTACAATTACGAGTGCGAATGATGTAGCTTCCGCGCCCGTCCCAGCAGTTGTTGGAATCAAAATCTTAGGAACACTTGGGTTCGCAATCTTGTTTGCACCCAAAAAATCGCTTGCACCTTGTTCCGGGTTCGAAGCTGTCGCAGATGCAACTTTTGCCATATCCATTACACTTCCTCCTCCAACACCTACAATCAAGTCGCACTTAGCAGCCCTTGCAGCTTCAGCAACCGTTTCCGCAGCCGCTAAGGTCGGCTCAGGCTCCACTTTATCAAAAATGTCCACTTCTACCACTTCCTTCAAAGTTTTTTCCACCTTTTCGAGCAAACCTGTCTTTTCTATTGTCGCATCGGTAACCACAAGTGCTTTTTTCGCGCCCAATCCTTTCGCTTCTGCATCTATCTTCTCCTCTACCCCCACACCAAAAACAACTCGTTTTGGCAACTGAACTGCATACATTCCCATTTTTACCACCTTTAAAGGTTAAGAAAGTAGAATAGATATTAAAACTTTCCTAAAATTCGACTTTCTATCTTCTCTTTCAACATTTCAGTGACCTCTTTTGGCTCCGCTCTACCTCTCGTTTTTTTCATCACCTGTCCGACGAGAAAATTCAACGCTTCTTTTTTACCCGCTTTGTAATCTTCAACCGCATCTTTATTCTCTTTTATCACCGCCAACACAGCCTTTTCTATCTCTGTTGAACCTATACTTGCTAATTCCTTCTTTCTCACGATCTCATCAGGCTTACCTCCTCGGTCGAGCATCTCCCTTATTATTTCCGTCGCACCCCGCTCTGTAATCACGCCTCTTTTCAAATGATTTAGTATTGCAACGAAATCAACGGCAGAAATCCTTTTTGATGCCTCACGCATTGAAATAGCTCGATAATTTAGCTCTCCCTTCAGAACATCTGCTACCCACGTAGCACACAACCCGGTATTTATCTTTGATGCTACCTCTTCGTAAAAATTCGCTATATCTCTATCAAAAGTCAGCGCATTCGCATGCTCCCTCGTTATGGAATACTGAGACACGAATCGCTCCTTCTTTTCGTCTGGAAGTTCTGGGATTTCCTTCCTTATCTCTTCCACCAAGTCAGAAATACGAATGGGCACAAGGTCGGGCTCGGGGAAGTACCTGTAATCATGCTCAAACTCTTTTGTCCGCATAGAAAGCGTTATGCCACGCACTTCGTCGTAATGTCTCGTTTCCTGCTTTACTCCGAGACCTCTACGCAATAAGTTCTTTTGCCTCGTTATCTCAAAAGATAAAGCGCGCTCCACTCCTTTATACGAAGAAATATTCTTTACTTCTGCCCTTTCTCCTCCTCCCACTGATATATTCGCATCAACGCGCATCGCACCTTCCAGGTCGCCATCAAACACGCCCAAATATCCCAATATACTTCTTAGCTTACCTAAAAATATACGTGCCTCTTTCGGCGACCTCAGGTCAGGCTCGGTTACTATCTCCACTAACGGTATTCCCGACCTGTTATAATCAACTAATGAATATTTCGCAGTATCTATCGTTCCTTTGTACACCAACCTACCGGGGTCTTCCTCCATGTGCACTCTTCTTATCCTTATCTCCCTCTCTTTCCCACCATCACCATCACTCACACTCTCTATTCTCACAAGCCCATTCAATGCGATGGGGAAATCATATTGTGTAATCTGGAAACCCCTTGGAAGGTCGGGATAATAATAATTCTTCCGGTAGAAAATTATCTCCTCTTGCACTTCACAGCCCAATGCAAGTGCCACTTTTATACCATATCGTATCGCACGCTCGTTCACCACAGGCAATGCTCCCGGTAAACCCAGGCACGTTGCACACACATGCGTGTTTGGCTCCGAGTTATGATAGTCCGTAGAGCAGGGGCAGAATAATTTTGACTTCGTAAGAAGCTGTGCATGACATTCCAATCCTATTTTCACACCGTTTGTGCTTCTGCTTTTCATTGCCTCCTTTTTATTTTTATTTTTATTCCATAAGGTTTTTTTTTTATGCCTTGAGGGAATAGAAATAATAAAATGACAACAGTATACGATGTGCCGCCGGGTAAACTGGTGAAGTTGGCAGCGGAGAAATTGAAAAAGAACAAGGCTATCCATTTGCCAAAGTGGGCTATGGATGTAAAAAAGGGTGCAAGCAAAGAATTACCACCGCAGGATATGGATTGGTGGTGGGTGAGGTGTGCATCTGTGCTACGGCAAATATACATACATGGACCAGTAGGGGTATCGAGGCTACGCACGTATTACGGTGGCAGAGTTAGAAGGGGGGCAAAGCCCGAGAGGTTCAGAGAAGCTTCAGGGAAGATAATAAGAGCGGTGCTTTTGCAGTTAGAGCAGGCAGAGTATGTAATTAATCCAGAAAAGGGGAAAAAGGGGCGAATAATATCGCCGAAAGGGCAATCTTTCCTCGATGACACCGCGCATGAAATAAAGAATCCACAAAACGCAAAACAAAATAAAGGTGAGTAAAAAGAGAGACAGGTGTTAAAGATGGCAGGTGAAGAAGAATTAGAGGAAATAAGGAGGAGAAAGTATGAGCAGATGCTGCAGGCACAGACAGGGGCTGCGGAAGAGGAAGGGAGAAGGAAAGAGGTAGAAGAGGCGAAGAGGAATATTATCAGGCAGATTCTCACAGCAGAAGCAAGGGAGAGGTTAAATAACATAAGAATGGCAAAGCCCGAATTTGCAGAACAGTTGGAGAATCAGCTAATAGCATTAGCGCAGAGCGGAAGGATAAAAAGTATGATAAACGATGCCCAGTTAAAGGAAATCCTGCGGCAGATAATGCCGAAGAAGCGCGAAATTTCTATAACAAGGGTATAAATAAATACAAGAAAGGTTTATGCATGTTCAAAATCCCAGAGACTCATCCGAGATATGGGTCTTTAATGAAAAGAGAGAAGCTCGTAGCTGGTATAGAAGCAGGGATAACAAGCAAGCAAGGGTTGATAGCGCATGGAAGGGGCGAAGCTTTTGATTATTTGATTGGAGAAAGGACTTTGGATTCGGCGATGAGAGCGACAGAAGTTGCTGCTGCTTTATTGCTCGCTGCAAAGAAGCCGGTGATTTCTGTGAATGGAAACGTCGCTGCGTTGGTTCCAAAAGAGATAATTGAGCTAAGTGACTTGATAAACGCACCTTTAGAAGTGAATATCTTTTACAGGACCGAAGAGAGAGTGAGGAAAATAAAAGAGCTGTTAGAGAAGCAAGGCGCTAGGAAAGTGCTTGGTGATAAAGCAGATGCCAAAATACCAGGAATAGAGCATGCACGTGCAAAGATTGACCACGAAGGGATTTACAGCGCAGATGTGGTTCTTGTGCCTTTAGAAGACGGTGATAGATGCGAAGCACTTGTCGAAATGGGAAAAAAGGTAATAACAATTGATTTGAATCCTTTATCGAGAACTTCCAGGCATGCGACCGTAAGCATTGTGGATGATGTGGAAAGAGCGACAAAGAACCTTATTTCGGCGGTTAAAGAGAAGAAGCAGAAGAGAAAGAAGGAGGGTGAAGAGAAGTCGGTTTCAGCGTGGGAAGGTTACAATAACAAAGGCAATCTGAGAGAAGTCGTTAAGGAAATCGTGAACAGGCTAAAAGAAAAAGGTTTAATTTAAAATGCGATAAGTGGCATAGTTAAACTGTGATGAAATCCAGCAACCGCAATCCGAACCTCGGCATCGAGACCTATGTAACTATTTTTGAAGATGCGTATAAAAAGAGCTTAGAGGGAAGAGAGCCTGATACGCTTTATAAGCCCATAATTGACCTGCTGGGAAGAGGAGGGAAAAGGTTAAGGCCTTCTTTATGTCTTATGGCTTGCGAGTTAGCGGGAGGTGAGATAAAAAAGGCGCTGCCAACTGCGATATGTATAGAATTCTTCCATAATTTCTCTTTAGCTCACGATGACATCGAGGACGATAGCAAGCTGAGACGAGGGGAAGCGGCTTTGCACGTAAAATATGGGGTCCCTATTGCGCTGAATGCTGGAGATGGGCTATACGCTTTGTGTTACGAAGTGTTAAAAGCGAACAGGAGATTGCTGGGTGTAGAGAGAGCGTGGAAGATATTTGAAGAGATTGCGGAGCTTAGTGTTGTGCTTGTAGAAGGGCAAGCGATGGACCTTGAGTTTAAGGATAGAAAGGAGATGAGCGAGTCGGATGTAATAGAGATGCTGAGGAAAAAGACCGCGAAACTATTTGCAGTTTCCGCTAAATGCGGTGCTATTGCCGGTGGTGCTTCCTATGGAACAGCAGAGGAATTAGGCAGTGCATGGGAGGACATTGGAATTGCATTCCAGATAAGAGATGATATTCTTAACGTGGTAGGGGAAGAGGAGAAATATGGGAAGAGGATAGGGGAGGACGTTGCAGAAGGAAAACCCACTTTGCTTCTCATTAACTGCTTAGAGCACTGCGAAGCTCGTGAAAAAGAAAAGATTTATGAATGTTTTCATAATTACGATAAAGCAAAAATAGAAGAAGTCGTTAATTTGTTCAGGAAGTATGGTTCAATAGATTATTCGGAGGAAATAGCGATGCGATATCTGCATAGAGGGACAGATAAGATAAGAAAAATAGATATAAAAGGAAAAGGTGAAGCGGAAGGTAAAAGTAAAAGCGAGATAAGAGATAAGATGGGGGCTCTGGCGGAATATTTCGTGGAAAGAGAAAGGTAAAGAGAGGAGATAATAGAAAAGAAATGGAGAGGAACAAGGATAAGAGATTTGGAAGAGGTGCAAACGCCTGCCGGCGATGTGGCAGGAGACGTGGATTGATTCGCAGATACGGGATTTATCTGTGCAGACAGTGCTTCAGAGAGATAGCAAGGGAGATAGGGTTTAAGAAGTACAACTAAAACCTTTTCTTTGAACAGCTTCGCTGTTCCATTGCTTTAGCAATGATGAAAGAAAAGCTTTACCAAAAGAAGAGAGGTTAAATATATAGGGATGATAAAAAATAGGAGAAAAGAATGTCGCTAAACGACCCGCTTGCAGATGCTCTTTCGCACATAAAGAATACAGAAAGAGTCGGGAAGATGGAATGTGAGATAAAACCAGCTTCAAAGCTGATAGGGAATGTGCTGGGAGTAATGCAAGAAGGCGGGTACATAGACGAGTTTGAATTTGTAGAAGATGGAAAAGCGGGTCTTTTCAAGGTAAAACTCCGAGGTAAGATAAACAATTGCAATGCGATAAAGCCGAGGTTTTACATCCGTGCGAAGGAATATGAGAAATGGGAGAAGAGGTTTTTACCTGCGAGAGATTTTGGTATGTTGATAGTTACGACCTCAAAGGGTGTGATGGCACATGAAAAAGCGATTGAAGCCGGGATAGGAGGGAAATTGCTGGCTTTTGTGTATTAAATCAAACCTTTTAGAAAAAGGTTTGATCCAAAAATTTCTGAGCTATTTACCTCATACCTCCCATAATTCATCGTAATCATTCCAGAGATCCCAAACTCCGCGAGCAACGCTAAATCTTCCCTTTCAAGTGCTTTTTCCTTAACAGGCGGAACTGGTTTTGTCCTTCTGCAAATTATCCTTCCACCACTCATTTTAGCACCCACAAAGCCCTTGCATTCACCCTTCACGAACACAACCCCTTTTCTCATCTCCACGCCTAAAAATTCCGCTGCATCTCCCAATATTACAACTTTACCGCCATTAAGCAAAGCAGCGGCGTTCATCCCTGCATTCCCTTCCACTAATACGAAACCTTTCCGCATCAATATGCCAACGCTTATCCCAACATCTCCTTTCACATGCACCTTTGCCACTTTCCTGCAGCGAGCAGCAAGTGTGCTTCTCAAAATTCCGTCTTCAAGAAGCAGCTCTCCTTCTTTGAGCTCGTTAGGCTCAAGTATGCTCTCCGTTTCCTTCTCTTCAGGGTGATGTAAGAGCCAGGTTATCGAAACAAATTTCTTGTAATCTTCCCAATCGGTTTTTACTTGCACCACGTTGCCAAGAGGTTCTTCGACTTTGCCCTTAACGTAAATAGAGCCCGAAAGCATGCTCATTCCAAGATAAGAGCCTGCATTTCCATCTACTATTATTGACCCGGCTCCTGGCAGCTCCTTTCCACTGCCACCGAAATAAACGAGGTCAACACCCAAACTTGAACCGAGCCTCTTGCCCACATCTCCTTTAATATGCACCTCTTCGCCGTTTTTCAATGCCTCAACAACATCTTCATACGAGTAACTCGTGCCGAGTTGAGAAGGAATTGCATCGGCAGGATTAAGTTTTGCTCCTCTGTGCTGCCAGAAGAAGTTGTAAGTGAAGTCACCGATGCAGTCTTGGGGTGCAGTCAGTTTTAGCTCCATATTTATATTTGTAAGTGTTTAGCAGTAAAATCCCCAAAATCCAAATCTCAAAACCCAAACAATACTAAAATCCAAAAATTCAAATGACCAAAACAAACTTTTTTGTGAAGCAAAAACCTTTACTAATAAACCCTTTTAGAAAAAGCGTTTACAGAAAATATAAAAAAACTAAAATACATGAAAAATGGACGAAGATGTGGGATTTAAATTTGAAAAGAGGTGTGGAGGTGGGCGGAAAACTCAAACTATTACTTACTGGCGAAGATTTACGAGGGATATTAGAGTTGGGCACGAGGCATGGAATGTGAGCTAATTAAGCAGGGGTTTGAGCAAGGGAGTTGCCAGGTGTTTGATTTTAAGGAAGGGAAGTGGCGAAAAGCTTGTGAGGCGACGCTTAAGTATAAAGATGGGATTCCATACACATACAGGTTGATAAACGCAATCTTTCTTTCAAGACCTGAGCATTATCTCTCTATTTACCAGTCGGGATGCAACCTCGCATGCAAAAAATGCCACTCTTGGCATTTCACTCAAAATGCGGTGGGCGAGTGGATGTCTCCTTATGACGTGGCTAATGAAGTCGAGAGATATTTGAGGGAATACAAAATCACTTTTGTAAACAGAGAGCATGCGACGAGCTGGCACGCACATGAACTTTGTAAGTCATGCGGAAGTTGTGTTATGTATGGCAAGAGAAGCAAGCGATGCCCGGGAGTGCTTGATGTTGACAAAATTGAGCTGAGCCCGCAGGGCTGGGGACCTGCTCGTAATATAGTTGCATTCACAGGTGGTGACCTCGCATGCCAGCCCGATTTCTATGCGAAATCTGCGAAATTGATAAAAGGATCAAATGAAAATGTTTGGGTGCTTTTTGAAACCAACGGGTATGGACTAACTCCGGGCAATTTAGACCTCTTCAAAGAATCTGGAATAGATTCCTTCTGGTTGGATATAAAGGCTTTTGATGAGGAGACGCATAAAAAACTTACCGGCGTATCGAATTCCCGTATTTTGAAACTTCCGGCGGAGATAAAGGAAAGAGAATTCGTTTTAGAGGTTCTCTCCCTCTATATTCCCGGCTGGGTAGAGACAGATCAGATCGGGAGAATAGCCAAGGGGTTAGCATCCGTAGATGCTGAAATTCCTTTCACCATCCTCGCTTTCTTCCCGGGGTATCAAATGAGAGATGTTCCGTCTCCTACTATGTGGCAAATGATAGACGCTTATAATGCTGCAAAGGATGCGGGTTTGAGAAAAATTAAGCTTGGAAATATCCATTTATTCGTGAACACACGTGAAGAATATGCGATTTTGGAAAAGCTCGTTGGACGAGCAAGTCTTTAAAAAACACTTTTTCTTTTTACAAAAAAGAAAACCTGTGCTAAGAAAGAGTATATTCTTTTGGTAAAGCTTTTCTTTCTAAGAAAAGGTTTGTGCTAAAAGAAAAAATACCAGTTTCTTTTCTGAAGAAAGGTCTAAAAGAATCTGCACTAAGATAGGTAAAAATGTCTTTGGAATCTGAAGAGGAAAATCGTAAGAAATACGAAGCAGAGTATATTGCATGGGTGCAGGTCGCCGCAAAGGAAATAGCAGAAACGCTAAAGAAGCTAAACTTCGATAAAATAGACAAAAACATTGAATTTTATGAAAGAAGCCTCGAACATCCGGCTTCCATGCACTCGCTACTTGAAAAGAGTGAGAAAGAAGTAATCGAAAAACTCGTTGGCAAAAAACGTGTCAAGAACACCATTTTGACGAAAACCAAAGCCCTTATTTTCGCACCCTCTATTTTAGTTCCTTCTACAAGTTCCTTGGATTATGGCATTGCAATGCATCGCAGGTTTTTCATCCGGGGATTGTGGTTTTCCATCATAGCGCTGAACGAGGATTACCTCGAATCCGCAACTGAATCCATGCTTAGATATATGCTCGAACACGAACTCGCCCAGGGCGAAATCTACAAAGAATTAGCCGTGCATCAAATCAAAATCCTCAGTTCGGAGATGAAAGGCGTAGTCCATGAAGAAGCGAGAGTGAAAGCAATACAGCGGTCTGCGATTTCTGCTGATGAACTGAAACGAGAAAGACAGTTGATTCTTGACCTTTCTGCTAAATCTCCACTGGTTCCTGTTCACTTCGCATCCGTATCGCTTTTCAGATATTTAGAGGAGAACTGGGAAGAAGTAAAGCGGTTTGGACTCCCCAGCCAGAACGAAATAGAAAGAGAATTAGAGCTTTCTGCTGAAAAATTCGCCGATTGGGCTGATTCCTCTTGTAGCTCATTCAAAATATTTTTACGCGAGTTAAAACAGGAAATAACCATGACAGGGGCAGAATATGGCATCGAAATCGTGTAGTAACACTTTTCCCTTTTTTAAAAATGGCTTTTGGGCACAAACGCGATGAAATGTTGGGTGTAGCGGATGAAAAGTTTAAATAAACAAAGACTTTTTGGAATGGGAGAAAAAGTGAGGAATGAAAGTCTATCAATAGGCGTTTATGTATGTCATTGCGGAACGAACATAGCAGCTACTGTGGATGTAAAGGAGGTAGCGGAATTTGCGAAAAATCTACCCGACGTTGCTATATCGCGAGATTACGTTTATATGTGTTCTGACCCTGGTCAGGAGATGATAAAAAGGGATATTCAGGATGCGAATCTTGACAGAGTTGTTGTTGCTTCTTGCTCGCCGAGGATGCACGAGCCTACTTTCCGAAAAGCGTGTGAGGAAGCGGGATTGAATCCGTATTGCATGGAAATGGCAAATATAAGGGAACATTGCAGTTGGGTTCATTCTGACAAGGAAAAGGCGACAGAGAAGGCAAAGGAACTGGTTGCGAGTGCAGTGGCGAAAGCATCTTTATTGCAGCCTTTGGAGCCAATGCGTATGGGAGTAACACCTTCTGCACTGGTAATAGGAGGAGGAATAGCAGGGATTCAAACTGCGCTGGATATTGCAGATGCGGGGTTTCAGGTGTATTTGGTGGAAAAGGAGCCATCTGTTGGTGGGCACATGGCTCAACTTGATAAAACTTTCCCTACCTTAGATTGTTCTGCCTGTGTGCTCACGCCGAAGATGGTGGATGTAGCTCGGCATGAGAACATCAAGCTAATTACTTATGCGGAGGTGGAGAGCGTAGAAGGCTATGTGGGAAATTTTAGGGTGAAGGTAAGGAAGAAACCTCGTTACGTGGACGAGGAAAAATGCACGGGCTGCGGCATGTGCTATAATAATTGCCCGGTAAGATATACGCCTCAGGTGAAAGGTAGGGAAAAGGAAGAAAATGAATCAGGAAAAAGTAGATAAAATTATAGATAGGTATTCAGCCAAAGAAGGAAAGGGAATTTTAATTCAGTTACTACTGGATATACAGAATGAGTTCAATTGGCTGCCAGGGGAGGCAATAGTGCAGATAAGCGAGCGACTACAGGTCCCTGTGAGCCAAATATATCGAATAGCCAGTTTTTATAAGGTGATGAGTTTGGCTCCGATAGGGCGCCATTTGATTCAGGTTTGTTTAGGCACTGCCTGTCACGTGCGTGGTGGTCCGAAGATTTTGGACAAGGTAGAAGAGTGCTTGAAAATTAAAACAGATGAGACAACTTCAGATATGAAGTTTACAGTGAGAAGGGTTAATTGCCTTGGCTGTTGTGCATTGGGACCGGTGATGGTGGTTGATAACGATTACCACGGTAAGATAACCACTGTGAAGGTTAAAGAGATTTTGGAAAGCTATGATTAAATCGAAGGAGGGATAATGGCACGAATAAAATCGACTGCAGAGTTAGAAGAGCAGAGGCAAGAGATATTGTCCAAAAGAGACCCGGATAAGTCCCGTATTGCTATATGTTCCGGAACTGGTTGTCTCGCTTTGGGCTGTGACCGGGTTATAAGTGCCTTTAAAGAGGAGATAAAAAGACAAGGCTTGGAAGACAAAGTGGATATTAAGGAAACAGGTTGTCCTGGTTTTTGTGAGAAAGGCACTATCGTCGTTATTTACCCTGAGGGGATATATTATCTACAGGTGCAGCCTGAAGACGTTCCAGAGATCGTTTCCGAGACCATAAAGGGGAAGAAGGTTGTTGACCATCTGCTTTACACAGACCCCAGCACTGGAGCAAAGGCAATTCATGAATCCCAAATTGCATTTTATAAGAATCAAAAGCGGCTTCTTATTGGGAATAACATTAAGATAGACCCCAAAAATATCGAAGATTACCTTGCTCTTGATGGTTACCGTGCACTGGCAAAGGCGCTATTTGAGATGACACCGGAGCAGGTAATTGAAGAGGTGAAGGAGTCCAATTTGAGAGGACGGGGTGGTGCTGGATTCCCTGCGGGCAGGAAATGGGAGACCTGCCGTAATGCCTCCGGAGAGCCAAAATATGTCATTGTTAATTGTGATGAAGGAGACCCTGGAGCATTTATGGACAGGGCGCTTATGGAAGGAAACCCTCACAGCATCCTTGAAGGATTGATTATCGGTGCTTATGCTGTCGGTTCCCATGAAGGCTTTATCTACGTGCGGCAGGAATATCCATTAGCAGTGGAAAATGTCGGTATTGCCATTGAACAAGCAAGGGAATATGGTTTCCTCGGTGAAAACATCCTCGGTTCAGGGTTTGACTTCGAGGTTGAGGTGCATCGAGGCGCCGGGGCTTTTGTCTCTGGTGAGTCCAGCGCATTGATGACGGCGATAGAAGGCAGAGTTGGAGAGCCCAGACCAAAGTATATCCATACAACGATAAGTGGTGTCTGGGAAAAACCGAGCAATTTAAATAATGTAGAGACATGGGCTAATATTCCGCTTATCATAAATAACGGTGCTGAGTGGTTTAAATCTATTGGCACCGAAGGAAGCAAAGGAACCAAGATTTTATCTCTGGTGGGCAAGGTGAATAATACTGGTCTGGTGGAAGTTCCTATGGGCATTACGCTGCGGGACATCATATTCAAAATAGGTGGTGGGATTCCAGGCGGCAAGAAGTTCAAGGCGGTCCAGACAGGCGGTCCTTCTGGGGGTATCATTCCAGAACAGTATCTTGATTCACCAGTAGATTTTGACGAGCTTGCTAAATTGGGTTCAATAATGGGCTCTGGTGGGATGGTGGTAATGGATGAAGATACATGCATGGTGGATATTGCTCGCTTTTTTATTGATTTCCTTTGCGATGAATCATGTGGCAAATGTGTTCCATGTAGAGAAGGTTTGGACCAAATGCGAGGAATATTGAATGACATCGTTGCCGGAAAGGGGGAGGAAGAAGATATCGAGCTGCTTGAGGAGATAGGAGAGACGATGAGTAATTTCTCGCTTTGTGCTCTGGGAACAACGGCTGCCAATCCCGTATTAACTACCATTCGGTACTTTGGTGATGACTACGAAGCGCACATCAAAGAAAAGCGCTGTCCTGCTTTGGTATGTAAAGACTTGATTGCTTATTATATTGACCAGAAGAAGTGCATAGCTTGCATGCTTTGCCTCAATAATTGCCCTGTGGATGCGATAGAGGGAGAAAAAGGAAAAATACATGTGATAGACCAATCTAAGTGCAATAAATGTGGAACATGCTATGATGTTTGCCCGCCGAAGGTAGGGGCGGTGAAGAAAATTTCTGGCGAACCTGTTCCTCCACCTCCTCCGGAGGAAGAGAGGAAGATAAAAAGAGAAAAGGGAGAGAAAGAAGGAGATTGAAGTGGAAAATGGAGGAAGAGAAAGAGGTAACATTGGAGGTTGATGGTAAGGATGTAAAGGCAAAGGAAGGAATGACCATTTTGGAAGCAGCAAGGAGTGAGGGCATTGATATTCCCACGCTATGTTATCACCCTGCACTTTCTCCTTTTGGCGCTTGTCGCCTATGTTCCGTTAAGATAACCACGAAACATGGCAGAGAAAGAATTATTACCGCCTGCACTTATCCGGTGGAGGAAGGGCTTAAAGTAGAAACGAAAGCTCATGAGATTATCAAGGGTCGTAAGAAGATTCTTGAATTACTACTTGCTCGATGCCCTAGGGTGGATAAGCTAAAAGAATTGGCAAGAGAATATGGTGTAGAAGCGCCGAGACCGAGATTGAAGCGGAAGGATGAAAAATGTATCCTCTGCGGTTTGTGTGCACGAATTTGTGAGGAGAGGATGGGAGTGAGTGCAATTAATTTCGTTGGCCGAGGTGTGGACCGTAAAGTGGAGACGCCTTTTCAACTGACTCTGGATATAAACTTGGATGTGTGCATGGCTTGTGGAGCTTGTGCTTTTGTTTGCCCTACGGGTGCGATAAAACTTGAGGACATTACCAAGAAGAAGCCGGTACCAATTCCTTCGGAATTCGAGCTGGGTTTAACATCGAGAGCACCTATCTATGTCCCTTTCCCGCAGGCGATGCCTAATGTGCCGGTGATAGACATGGGAACATGCGTTCATTCTCTTACTGATGAATGCAGGATATGCGAAGAGTTCTGTGAACCAGATGCTATTGATTTTGAACAGGAGGAAGAGATTATAGAGTTAAATGTGGGAGCAATCGTTGTGGCAACGGGTTATGATTTATTCGCCCCTTCTTCAGAGCCGAATTACGGATATGAACATGACGAGGTAATAACAGGCTTGGAATTCGAGAGACTTTGTAACGCTTCCGGTCCGACATTTGGGAAGATAGAAATAAATGGAAAGGAGCCGAAAGAAGTGGTTTTCATAAGCTGCGTAGGGTCGAGGGAGAAAGAGGTGGAATGCGGAAAAGGGAATGAATACTGCTCTCGTGTATGCTGCATGTACATAGCGAAACAGGCGCACTTGGTGAAAGAACATATTTCGGATGCGAATGTGACAGTGTTTTATACGGATGTTCGAGCTTTCGGTAAAGGATTTGAGGAATTCTACTGGCGAGTGAAAGAGGAGGGAGTGAATTATATAAGGAGGGAGTTAACTGACGAGATAAAAGTGGAGAAGGAAGAGAATGGGAAATTGAAAGTGGAAACGATAAGTGAAGGTCGCATTATTGAAAAGGAAGCAGACCTTGTGGTGCTTGCAACTGGCATTGTTCCCCGAACCGATATTCTTGACCTTGCAAGGAAGCTAAAGATAACGCAAAGTGCTGATAGATTCTTCCTTGAGGCGCATCCAAAACTTCGACCTATGGATACGCTTACCGATGGTATTTTCCTCGCAGGATGCTGTCAATCGCCAAAGGACATTCCTGACAGTGTTGCACAGGCATCGGCAGCGGCATCGAGAGTTTGCAGCATCTTATCTCAGAACTATATAGAAGTGGAGCCGATAATAGCAGAAGTGAATGAAGAGCTTTGTATAGGCTGTGGTGCTTGCGAAGAAGTTTGTCCGTTTGGAGCAATAGAGTTAAAAGAAGAGGAGAAACAGTTAGAGGAAATCTTGCTCAGGACGAGGAAATCGTATGTGAACCCAGCGCTATGTAAAGGCTGTGGTGCTTGCATTCCCGAATGCCCCGTTGGTGCGATGACTCAAAAGCAGTTTACGTCAGCACAGATAGAGGCGATGTTGAAGGAGGTCGGTGTTAGTGTCAGTGCTACGGTTACGAAATAAAAAACATTCACTTTTATATACTCCTTCAATATAAAGAAAAGAAAGAGGTGATAGAAATAGATATGAAATCGAAATACGTATTTGCATTTACGCTTTGTTTGCTCTTGTTCCTCGCAGGAGTAGGAGTTGCGTCTGCGCAAGAAGAAGCAGCGGCTGGAGGTGTCACAGATAGCGGATGGATAGCAATAGCGGCGGGTATTGCAATGGCAGGAGCAGCACTTGGTGCAGGTATGGCAATAGCATCTACGGGAGTAGCAGCCGCGGGAGCTACGGCAGAGAAGCCCGAATCTTTTGGTCGTGTTCTGATCTTCGTTGCACTCGCAGAAGCGATTGCTATATATGGGCTTTTGATTGCATTCATGCTCTGGACGAAGATATAATGGTGCATGACGCTGAATGCAGAATGCAAAGTGTAAAATGCAAAATAGAGTAAAGATAAAAGAGAAGCTCAAGGGTAACATTTTATTTCATGCTCTGCCCTTTGCTATTCTTATTTCTGCTCTCACCATCACCGGCTTGTTTGGTGGTTTTGCGCTCGGTAAAGGATTATGGAGCAGTATAGCTGGCTTTGCCTTTTCTCTCTTTTTCTCCCTGCTCGGTTTCTTTTTCGGATTGTTTATTTCTTACCTCATCGTGAAGGAGAAGTATTTGATGAAAGGTTTGTGATAAAACTTTTTTCTAAAAAGTTTTTTGCTTGCCTATTATCCTATCCAGGGTTGCTATAAATTTATCCTCAGACCCCTCAGGAATGGACGCTCCTGATGCAACCGGATGTCCACCACCAAAACCCTCTACTTCTTTCGATGCTTTCTCCATTGCCTTTGCAAGGTCTATTCCATCTCCCTTCCATTCTGCGACAAGTTTCTTATTACACCTCGCGGATATTCTTGTTTCCGCCCTCTTCCCTTCTTCCGCTCTGTTTTTCTTGTTTAACGCAATTACAGGCTTCCCTGTGTATAAATATTCTGCTACTATCCCGGCTAAAACGCCTGTTATGCCACTCTCATGCACGTAAAAATAGAAAATATTTGGCAGTTCTTTTATAATCCCTTCTCCACTTTCTATTCTGTTCAACTCAGAAACAAGTTTGCTTTGAAATTTTATGTATAGCGAAGTAGCTTCTTCGATCATTCTCTCCTCACGCAGACACAGCCCTATTCCAATGCCTGCTTTTCCAAAACGACCACAAGCATCTACCAATCTCATAAATTTTAGCCCGTTCCTCACCACCTCTGAATTCAGAATATATGTAATTCCAACCAGAGTGTCCTCGCTGATGCCTGCTCCTGCTTTAGATTCCCCTGATAGCGATAACAAAGCAGTAGTTAATCGCCTTTCCTCTCTCTCCTCTAAATCGCTTAATTTCTTATCGCCTTCAATACCCAGCTTATCTAAAAACGCATCCACCCACTCAACTTTACCCATAAGCGGAATGTATGGGTCGGCGGAGAAAAGAATCAAATCCCGAATTTTCCCATCGCCAAGCTTCAATCCCTTTTTAAGAGAAATAACACCTTCTTTTATCGCCTCATCCAGAATCATTTTGTTTATCCCTCTGTCCATCTCTAATTTATCTCCTAATGCCCCCGCTACTGCAAGTCCAGCGAGGTCTATGTTATCCTTTTCGTCATCTGACAAGCACCTTGCCACGAGATAAGAGAGACCTGCGGCACAAACCTCCCCCTCTATTTCTCCTTCCCCCTTGTTTTTGCTCTTAGAGAGATAAGGATTTATGTGCGCAAAAGAGGATGGTGGTGATAAAACAAGCTCGTCACTCGAAGTCGAGCGTGAACTCAAAGGAGCTGTATGGTGGTCTATGATTATGACATCCTTCTCTTTGAGATACTCCGAGATCAAACCCAATTGCGCAGTTCCCATATCGCAAAATATAATAAGCTCCTCATTTAACCCTTGTATAAAAGACCTCTCCAATTTGCTTACAATCGTCGTATGGAACTGTATTCCTCTTCGAAGCAAGGCATTGCAGATAATCCCCGCAGAAGTTATTCCATCAGCGTCATAATGCGAAACCACCCTTACGTATTCATGTTTCTTTATTATCCCCGCTGCTTTTTCCACTGTCTTTTGCAAGGCCATCATCTTATAATGAATAAAATAGATACCTGCGAAGCAAAACTTACCTTCCAAAAAGTTTTTCTTCAATAACTTTCTCTTTTTCTTTGTACAAAAAGAAAGGTTTTGGGCGTGTGGCCTAGTTAGGACATGGCGGCAGCCTCCTAAGCTGCAAATCACGGGTTCAAATCCCGTCACGCCCGTACCTTTTAAATTCCAAACCCTAAATCCCAAATACCAAACAATAATTTAGATATTTGAATTTGTTTTCGTGGGCTCTGCCCACGTCCCCTCAAGCCATGAAAGGGCTTAATTTGGTGCTTGCGATTTGGGATTTTTCCACTCTTTATTGAGCATGTTCCCGTATCTTCTCACTATCCACTACTATGACATCTCTTATTGCTTTCACCGCTTCGAACGGTATAAAAATATAGTTGTCCTCCTTCTTGAATCCGCTTGTGTCAAGCTCGGTAGCAGGTTTAACTACGAGCTCTGTCAACATGCCTGTCCCTGCATCTACTACTATATTATGCACTACGCCTATCTCACTACCCTCTGAGTCCATAACCATTTTATCATTCAACTCCTCCGCCGATATTTTTTCCATTTTCATTCCCCCCCTTTCTTACACTTTCAGTTTCTACATATCTCTATATTAATCTTTTCATTTCTCATCCTCAATTCGCAATTTGTCACGGAGTTTCAAAAAATGCTTATCCCGTATTTTCACAAAAAATGCGGGTTCTCCTCTTGCAATGCCGATCCGGTCTTCTTTTCCCATCTCCCGATAAAACTGCCCATCTATGACTAACTCCGCTTCTTTCATTCCAAAAAGCTCTAAACTTATCACTGTGTTTATATCCACAACGGTAGGTCTTGCAGAGAGTTTAAAAGGTGCAATTGGCACTATTATAGCGGCATCCACCTTTGGGTCTACAATGGGCCCGCCAGCACTCATTGCATACGCAGTGCTCCCGGTAGGTGTTGCAAAAACAACACCATCTGCTCTTAACCTCTCTAACTCATCATCGTCCACAAAGATAGCGAAATGCAGCATTTTCCCTGGTTTCGATGTTATTACTACCGCTTCATTCATCGCATAAGGCATCCTTTCCCTTTCACCTTTTACCTCCACAGAAAGCCTCTCCCTTCGCTCCACCTCAAACCCTTCCAATACCCTCGTGAGTGCGGAAACGGCATTTTCTGGCTGCACCTCTGCTAAAAACCCGATAGCACCCATATTTATTCCTAACACTGGCGTGGAGCTTTTCAAATAATGAAGCGTCCTTAGAATTGTACCGTCGCCACCAATACAGATCAAAAAGTCCACATCCATATCTTCTATTTTCATGCCCTGCTCTTGCTTTTTGAGCTTATACGCCGTCTTTTCGTCCACTATAACCTCAGCTTTTTCACCTATGCACTCAATCAGCCTCTTTAACACTAATACATCCTCGGACTCGCCCCTACATACCATTCCAATTCGTTTCGGCTGAATCGAATTCATTCACCACAAAGTCGGGATATCGCCTCTGCCAAATCACCTTTTGTCTCGGTTAACGCAGCTTTAGCCTCTTTCTCGCCGCATCCTGCTTTTTCCATCACTATTTCCACATCTTCGGAAGAAATACTCACTTCGGTCGACTCAAGCTCGGATTCAGGTTTAGGGCGTTTTACAGGCGTACCCGTTATTTGATACATCTTCGAGCCCTGTGTTTCCATAACCGTAACGGTTGCGTCCTCAAAAACGAGTTCAGCATCTGCGGTTTTTATCACTACTTCCTCTACGTCGCTTATCTCTTCTACGCTTATACCCACTTGCTTCATCATCTGGTCCAATTTCTTAGGACTCAGGCTTATCCCCTTTCTAAATCCACCTCGCATTTTTCTTTGTAACCTTTCAATTAATGAATCACTTATTTAATCAATATCTCAGACTTTTGCAACACCAGCAAATCTTCAGTGCTCAGCTTTTCTCCATCTCTAAACTTCTCATAAATACCCTTAGCCTTCTTTCTCGCTTCCACTCTCTCTCTGAATCCAAAATCTTCCTTTATTTTCCTCCTCAGCCCGTTTATCACACGATTAAAGTCTTTTATGTCTCGAAGGTGCCTTATGAAAAGCCTGTGTGCGTCATCAGCTTCCCTCTGTGCCTCTAAAAAAAGCCTGTGCGCTTCATCAGCCTTCTCTCTTACCCTATCAGCTTCTTTAAACCAGTCCACCATCTTATCATGGCATTCATGAGAATGTTTTACGTATTTTATCGCCTCTTCGTGGTACTTATCCGCCTCTATCCTGTACCTCTGTGCCTTTCTCAGCAATTCTTTCAACTTTTTGTCCTTCTCCAATTCCTTTTGCATTCTATCGAATTCTTTCCTCAACTCCGTTATCTTCGCCACTAATTTCTTCTCTTTATCCTTGCTAAGCACTTCTACCTGTTGCCTCAGCTCTAATTCATCTATCCTTCTCCTAAGCCCTTCAAAAACCTGTATGCTCTTCAAGTCGTTTTTCTTACGCAACTTCTCTACCATCGAATAATATGTAGATGCCTTTCTATTCAACTCACCGCGCTTTGCCTTTTTCTCTTCTATCAGCTTCTCATACCCCTCTCTTTGCTTCTTAAAACCCTTTGCCTCCTCTACTGCCTCTTTTATCCGTCCATTCAAGTCATCTCTTAACTCTGACCACTTACTCGCTTCAGAATTTAACTCTGTCCTTCTCCTCTTGTATTCCTCCGCTCCTTTTATTACTTCCGCTCTCCGCTCCACTAAATCCTCAAGCATTCTTGTCTATATCACTTATTCTATTTTTATAAATATAAATACTTTTTCTTTTTTTTTCTTCAGAAATAAAGTGCTTCTGGAAATTTATACGCATCCTTCCCATCAAAGCAATACTGCACGTGCTGAAAACCCCTCCTTAACTCTATGACTTCTTCCTTTACCCTATTTTCATCTTCTTTCTCTATCACCACTCTTCTTAAAAAAGATGCTATTTCTCTCATCTCTGATTCCTTCATCCCTATTCGAGAGAGCTCCTGCACGCCAAACCTGATCCCTGAGGGGTTATCAGGGGCTTCATCGGAAGGCAGCATATTCTTATTTGTTATTATATTTGTTTTTTCCAATTTCTTTGCAACTGCATCCCCACCTCCATAGCCACGAACGTCAACCGCAATTTGATGCGACTCGGTAAAACCTTTATGCTCGCATAAAACATCGAAACCTTGCTCGTATAAACTCTGCGCTAACGCTTTTGCATTTGATAGTATCTGCGATGCATACTCAGCACCAAAGTGCTTCATCTCCACTAATGTAACCGCCAATCCGGCAACATGATGCAGATGATGGTTGCTAACCGTTCCCGGGAACACCGCTTTATCTATTCTGTCACTTAAGCCATTTCCACACAGTATTATCGCACCTTGAGGACCCGGAAAGGTTTTATGCGTGCTGCTCGTGACAACATCAGCTTCTTCCCTTAGCGGGTCTTGAAATTTCTTACCTGCAATGAGACCCAGCACATGAGAGGCATCGTACACTATCTTCGCACCCACTTCATCCGCCACCTCCCGCGCCTCCAGAACAGGGTGAGGAAACAGGAAAAGACTGCCTCCGAGCAATATTAGCTTCGGTCTCTTCTCCTTTATCTCCTTCACCATCTTTGCCACGTCTATATTCATCTCGTATGGGTCAAATGGGAGATTTTTCAATTTTAAATCCCGTATTGCGGGGACTGAATACCTCGAATGGCTTATATGACCACCATCAGGCACAGATAGCGCCATTATTTTATCACCCGGTGAAGTAAGAGCAAAAAGAGCAGCGATATTCGCATTTACACCAGAAGTCGGCTTTACATTCACGTGCTCCGCTTCGAAAAGCTTCTTCGCATAACTTATTGCTCTCTTCTCTATCTCATCTATGTATTCGCATCCCTGGTAAAACCTGTTCCCAACATCCCCTTCTGCATATCTATGTGACAGATCCGAAGCGAGGAGTACCCTTACCGTATTGCTCGTGATGTTCTCGCTCGCTATGAGCGGCAGTGCATTTTCATATAGCTCGTGATGCTTCCTCACCGCATCCATAACACTTTCTATCTCCTCTTGCATGCTTATCTTATCCTATCCCATTTCCTAACAGTATAGAAAGAACAGCCATTCTCACAGGAACACCATAAAATGCTTGAAGGAAATACTTCGCATTTTTCGTCCCGTCCACCGCCGCATCTATTTCATCTACTCTCGGGAGTGGGTGCATGATTATCACTTCCTCATTCTCCGTTATAAGCTCGGTGTTTATGCGATAAGTTCCAGCAACTTTGCTATATTCGGCAGGGTCTGGAAACCTTTCCTTTTGTATTCTCGTTACATATAAAACATTCGCTTCCTTTATAACTTCTTTTATATCCGTGGATTCAAAAACCTCGGCTCCTGCTTCTTTCAAGTCCATTTTTATCTCCTCCGGCATCCTTAGCGCTTCTGGCGATACAAAAAATAGTGTTGCTCCGTATAAAGATAATGCATAAGCCAAGGAATGCGCGGTCCTTCCATATTTCAGGTCCCCTATCAGAGCAATCCTGAGTCCGTCGAGCAATCCTTCCCTTTTTATCGTGTACAAATCGAGCAAGGTCTGCGTAGGATGCTGCCCCGCGCCATTGCCTGCGTTTATTATCGGTACGGAGGAGAAAGAAGCAGCCATTCTCGATGCCCCTTCCTGTGGATGTCTGAGCGCTATTACGTCACAATACCCTGATACAGTCCTTATTGTATCTGCTAAATTTTCACCTTTAGCCACCGAACTTGCTTCTGCTGAAGACAGATTTATCACATCACCGCCTAATCTCTTCATCGCCGTTTCAAAAGAAAACCTTGTCCGGGTGCTTGGCTCGTAGAATAGATTGGCAAGTATTTTCCCCTCCAACAAATCGCTTTTTCTCTCCTTTCCTCCTTCCCCCTTGGCATATATCTCCAACTCCTCTGCCCTGCTTAATACGTAATCTATCTCTTCCTTTGAGAACTCACGTGTCGAAATAATATGCCTTTTCGTGAACATAACATCGCTATAAATAAAGGCTCTAAAAAATAAAAAATGTAAAGGGAGAAAAAAATAAAAATAGGAGAAAAAGACTTGTTTTTCTTGATGTTTCGCTTTCTCTCCTTACGCCTTTGTCTTCATTGTTATTTCCATCGAGGAAACGTTCGCTTTGTCTCCTCCTTCTCCCTCTATTATCTCTGTTCCGATTTTTATGTCCTTTACTTCCAAATTTGGCATGAACTT
>JAGLZV010000083.1 GCA_023131215.1 Candidatus Methanophagales archaeon
ACAGCCCTTGAGATCGCTCTTCCTCTCGCTTTTATCACTACATCGTCAAAGCCGTTGTTGAACTGCGTCACTACCGCCAGGACATAACTCATCACGGGTTTGTTTCCGACATATATCACGTTGTCTTCTGGCACTTTGCATCACCATTTTACATATAGGTCAAGGGTATATAAAAAGGTAACTACAAACCTTAAAAATCACAAGCTCCAAGCACCAAATTCCAAATAATACTAAATATCAAAATTCCAATGTCCAAAACAACTTTCTGCTTCGCAAAAACATTTAAAAAACGCTTTTAAGAAAGATTTGTTTTGAATTTTGAAATTAGGATTTGGATTTTGTTTGTTATTTGGTGCTTGGAATTTTGAATTTTTTAGGACAGAATTTTTGAGCCTCTAATCCGCTCATCTATTTTCCCTTCTTACCATATTTCTCCTCCGGGTCGAAGACCTTTTCACCTACTATCTCCCCGTTTATCCTGCGGTAAAAGCAAGACCGGTATCCGGTATGACATGCTCCACCTATCTGCTTCACTTTCAACAGCACTGCATCTTCGTCGCAATCTATCAAAATATCTTTTATTATCTGCTCATTACCTGAAATCTCCCCTTTCCTCCATAGTTTACCCCTGCTCCTGCTCCAGTAGTGCGCCTTGCCCGTCTCAATAGTAAGCCTCAGCGCCTCTTCGTCCATGTGCGCAAGCATGAGAACCTCTCCAGTTTCATGATCCTGTGCTATCGCATGCTTCAATTCCCTCTCTTCTTTCTTCTCTCCCTTCTTCACTTCTTCCCTTCACCCTTACTCCTCAACGCTTCTATTGCCTCTTTTTGCAACGTCACTATCAAATCGCCAAATAATCCAAATATAAGGAACTGTACGCCTGAAATAATCATTAAAGATGTAAGCACGGCAAGAGGCACGTGTGTTATCCCTTTAAGCCATTCCAGCACAACGTAAATGCCCGATAGGATGCCAACAGCTATAAATAAGGAGCCAATGATGCCAAAATAGAAAATAGGGTTATGTGTTCTCGCAAGCACATATAGCGTATAGGCTATTTTTGAGCCATCGCGGACAAAATTGAGTTTTGATTTCCCTCGCCTCTTTTCATATTTTATAGGAACTTCTTTTATCCTGATGCCCTTTTTTACTGACTCTATCGCCATCTCCGCTTCTATTTCAAAACCTTTTTTCTCAAGATTCATCTTTTTCATTGCATCCCTCGTAAGCGCCCTGTATCCCGACAATATGTCATTCAATCTTACGCCATAGCCAAAGCCAAAGATATTGTTCAATACCCAATTTCCAATTCTATGGAGCTTTGCAAATGCACCTCCGTATGCAAATCGGTTACCTATAACGTGCTCAGCCTCGCCGTTAATTATCGGCGCAAGTAATTTTCTCACCTCCGAAGGTGAATAGGTCCCGTCACCATCAATCATCACAATTATCTCATCATCCATGAGTTCAAAAGCCTGCTTAACCGCTGTCCCTTTCCCTTTTCCTCGCTGAGCTTCCACTCTCGTCCCCTCTCTCTTTGCTATCTTCCTCGTTGAATCCTCGCTATTTCCGTCAATAACAAAGATATTTTCAAATCCTTCGCTTTTGAACTCTCTTATAATCCCGCCTATTGTTTCTTCCTCGTCCAATGTCGGTATTAAGATACAAACATCTTCGTCTTTCATTTATCCCTAGTATTTACCTCGCTTGCTTCTTAGCTATTTCGTCACCTAATTAAAAATGCTTCGTCCATTTTGCATTTTGCAATTTGCATTTCGGTCTACTCCCCTCCCTTCTCCTCTTTGCTTAATACCCTTACACTATCTCCTCTAATGGTGACTGGTATCGGGACCATCGCTTCAAATAGTTCAATAGTGAGCTCTTCATGCGTCTCGTCAACTTTTTTCACCCTTGCTTTCTCACCTTTAAACGGTCCCGACACTATTTCTATTATGCTCCCTTCCTCTATTCCCGTTACTGATGGTCTGGGCGTGAGGAAATGTTCTACCTCTTCTAATTTCGTCTCTCTGATCACATATTCGTCTTTGTCCTTCTTGACTTTGACCAAACCCCCTGCATGTGGGATACTTTGAATTATCTGTTCTACGAACTCAGGAAAGGAAGCTTCTACCAGCACATAGCCTTTTAGCTCTTCAGGCACCAGTATCGCCTTTATTCCATGCTCACTCTTATCTTTATCTCTTATCGCGCTCTCAACCAGATTTGCAACTGCCTGCTCCTGTTTAGCTGTTGTTTTTACTGCGTATACCTTAACCATAGTTCAAACCCCCTTTGGTAAAACCGTCATCAAAAGATAGATAGAAAAACCGATGGTGCCAATCAGTGCCATTGCAGCACCAGCGATTTTAGAAATCTTGAAAAACTCCTCTCTTTTTGGTCTCTTTGCCAATTTCAGTATTCTTATATACTCCTTCGACTTTTTCGAAATGTCTTCGAGCTTCATTTGCATTGCTTGCGATTGCCACTAATGCACTATTTCAATCCCATATTTCTCTTTTTTCAGTTCCTTCCGTGCGTATATTTGCTCTGATTTCACGCCGGTCACAATGAGCAAAGTTCTTATCGAGTTCTTCAGCTCCGGGCTTATCTGCACGCCCCAGATTATTCTTGCATCGGGGTTCATCATTCTATACACTTCCTGAAGGGCTCCTTCTGCTTCCTCTACTGTCATGTCCTCGCCACCAGTTACGTTTACCAGTGCAGATTTTGCATCTGATACGTCAACCTCAAGTAAAGGAGAGCTTAACGCCTTTCTTACCGATTCCATCGCTTTATTCTGACCATCGGATTCCCCAAATCCTATCATTGCCATTCCTCCATCTTTCATCACCGTTCTCACATCTGCGAAGTCCAGATTTACAAGACCTGGTTTTGTTATCAGCTCCGTTATTCCCTTAACCGCACGCATCAATACATCGTCAGCGACTCTAAATGCATCGTTTAATGGCAATCTCGGGACTACATCCAATAGCTTGTCATTTGGCATCACGATCAAAGTATCAGTACTTTCACGTAGTTTTTCAAGTCCAACGTCAGTATTCTCCACTCTTATCTCACCTTCGGCACTAAAAGGTAAAGTCACCACACCTATGGTAAGGGCACCAGCTTCTTGCGCTGCTTGTGCAACTACGGGTGATGCTCCTGTCCCGGTGCCACCGCCTAATCCGCAAGTTACAAATACCATATCCGCATCCCCAACAATTGACTTTATATCATCTTCGTTCTCCTTCGCCGCTTCTTCTCCTAACCTTGGGATACTCCCTGCTCCCAGCCCCCGCGTTGTCTTCCTTCCTATCAATAACCTTCTCTCCACTTTCGTAAACAGCAAATGTTGGGCATCGGTGTTCAAAGCGAATAGCTCAGCGCCAAAAATACCTTCCTCCGTCATTCTCTGTATCGTATTAGTCCCGCTTCCTCCACATCCAATTACCTTTATGACCGTTCTTGACCTCTCCAATATCTCTTCTAATTCCTCATTCTCCATTGTCTTTACTTCTTCTCCTTCCGAAACCACTCCACTTCCAATTTGTTTCATCTTTCCTTCCCCCTTTATATTAATCTCAATCAATGCTTTTACACTTTTTCCTTATTAAATAAACTCTTTTCTTTTGGAAAAAGAAAAGCGTTTACGGAAAAGAAAAAAAATTTCAAGGTGGTTCTTTTAATGCGGAGGAGGGGATTTGAACCCCCGAACCCCTTCGGGACAGCGACCTCAACGCTGCGCCTTTGTCCTCTTGGCGACCTCCGCAACACTTTTTCTTTTTTAAAAAAAGAAAACCTGTGCTAAAAGAAAAATTTTTCTTAGCCCGGTGGCAAATTTCTTTTAGGATAACAAATCCACCCTTATTATTTTACCTTCCATTACTGCTGCTTCCGGAACACTTATTTCCTGCTTCTCCACTTCCCATACCACTGTTTCGTTTTCCAGGTGACCTGCTCTTAGTTTATAAGGAGATGCTAGAACGTCAAAATTCGTCCATCCCTTACTCGTCCATTCCTCAACAGGTCCTTCTGTTGAATAAGGCACGATGAACTCGTATGTGCCGTTTGACGTTGTTCGCTGTGAATACACAAATTCTCTCCCCTGATTCGTGGTTACGTCTGTTGATATTTCGACTACGGAGCCGTTAGGGGCGGTTCCTTCTATCCTCGCTCCTTTTACGTATTCGAATGTCTTCAC
>JAGLZV010000084.1 GCA_023131215.1 Candidatus Methanophagales archaeon
CCTATTTTGACGCCATAGATAGAAATTTTTAACTCTCCCTCCTTTTTCTCAATGGTGAACAAGTTTTCTTTTTTTTCGTCTTTTATTATCCATGTATTCTCGTTACCTTTCTCAACACTGCTATCCTCAGAGAGAGGAATACCCATGGAATTGAAAGTACTCTTCAGCATTTCGGGTATAACTCCTTCATCCAAATCAGCTTCTACCCACGCTTCTGCGGGCATACTAAACAGGTGTCCGTGTAAAATATCAGCCTGCGGTTTTGCATCGGGATAACTTCCAAAATAAGAACACCTCCACCCCAGCATTGTATTCGCTTTGGAATCAATAACCATGAATGGAAGGAGATACATCGAGGATTCGTGAACCAAACGGTAATGCTGTAAGCAAGGAATAAATCCCGTCTCAACGGCAGTTCCCGAACCATCGAACATGTGAAGTCTTACTTCTATCGTAAGCCATGGATTAGGGTTTTTCCCAGCCCATGTTGGCATGACGTATTTTGGGTGATATGATGCCCCATTAAAATCAACCATCAGAAAGTCAGTAATCACATATTTGGTCTCGAGTTCATCTAATATCTCGTTTGCCTTGCTCTCGTCCGTCTCAATCAGATATTCCGCAGCTTTGTATGGTCCTTGCTGAAAAGGATTGGCAAAAGGGATGCGATGCCCTATTCTCGTTATCCAGTGCCCGTAGTCCCACCAACTCATTACCGAATATGCAGATTCTGGGTATTTATAATCCTCTCTTTTGCCAGTTGTTTCATTGATTGGCGGTTCTTTATATAACTCGTAATAATCTACGCCCGGGTCAGGTGTATTCTCTTTCAGCCACGAAAGCGAGTTATACCAATCGTTCTCTGGGCCGCCACCACCTCTCGCACTCGATAAAGACCCATATAGGGGTGTATATAGTGGCGGATAAAACACAACGAAGCCAATGATGATAAGGGTCAGGATAAGCTCCGCACGTAAATACTGCTTTATTTTTTTTGTATTTGTCTTCGCTTCTTTACGTGTGGTTTTAGCTTTGGGCTTTGCCTTTGCCTTCTGCACATTTCCACCTCCCGCTCCCCCTTTCTTCTTTCCTTTTACCTTTTTCTCTTCCCGCCCCTCTCTTGCTTTTCCTATTCCTCCTTCTCCCCAGAATCCTACAAGCTCAATTATTTTCCAGGAAACGAACCCGCAGAGAATTGCTACATTCACCGCGTAATAAGCTGCGAACCTCTGCTGCCCGAAACAAGCGAACAGCATCACCACAGTCCATACGATAACTAATATCTCTTCTGGTCGAAATCTCCTCGCTATATTATAACCAATCACCGGGAATGCAATGAAGGCGATGAAGAAGGTGGTGGTGAAGAACTTCCATGCCTCAGCATCGGTAATTCTTCCTGTATGAGGCGAAAAAACATACATAGCGTGAATCTCTCCTACGGTTAAAGCCGTCCCCGCCGGGGATAACACGCGAAGCTGCGCTGTTAGCATTGAATATAAAGAGGGATTTAAAACGTGCAAAAAAGCAAAAGATATTACACCAAGTGCTAATACTGCAATTGGATATCCATAAGGCTCTATTTTTTTGTAGTGCATCAAAAAAGAAACAGCACCTAAAACCCCAAATACAATTATGCCGAGAATAAGAGAGAGAACCTGAATTCCAGTAGGAGAACCAAGATGAGGCACAGGGACTATCATCGCTAAGGAAATAAGAAAAACTGGCACCGCAATGATGCAAAGATAATCTGTGCTTTCCCCTCTGATGTGGTCAATGACATACTGAACAACTGCGTATATAAGCAGCATGAATATAAAAAGCGGAGCACCAACCCATGAAAGGTAAAAACATCCAAGGAAGATACCTCCAAAGATCGAATAAACCATCGGCTTCTTCAAAGCGTTCCAATCCTTCTCCAATATGGAATAAAAATTTATTTCCTTTTCTTTTGCACTCTTTATCGCTAAAATAAAGAATAGCATTGCAATCGTACTGAAAAGCGTCCCTGCAGCGTCGTGATCCGTAAATCCTAATAGAGAACGAGATAAGAACGGCCCGGGAAGAATAGCGATCAGCGCTGCGGAAAGAAGCCCGGCATTCCTGTTCCACAATTCTTTCCCGATAAAATAGACCGGGATGACAGTAAGAGCACCTAAAACCGCTGGATACCACGCTCCTATTACCTCTATTCCATGCTCGCCCAAAGTGGCATAGGGATTCCCAAGCCCTATTATCCAGATAATAACTGCAAGCAAGTAATCAAATAGAGGCGCAAAAGGGACGTTTGTGCCATGCGGGTAATACGTGAAGGCATCGAAGTAGATGCGATGCGGGAAGTTATGCAGTGTGTTTTCCACCAATCTCATGTTATACCAGGGGTCATTCCCACCGAATCTTACGAATGAGCCACCGAAAATGCTGTCATAAGGTAGCGTGACTCTGATATAGAGAGATAAAGAGAATAGCAATGCTAATATAATGCCGCAAATCAAAGATACTTTTTCAATCTTTTTCATGCTTAATCTTAATCTCTTCATTTTTCCGCTTTCCATTAGTAGTTTTTATTCTGATAGATATTACTTTTAAAACTTTAGTGTTGATTTCGCCAATTTTAGTAAATTAAAATCCCAACCTCCCACAACAATAAATGAGTTTGTCATTCCATAAAGCTTTTCTTTAAGAATAATACCCCCTGGAAATAATTGCTTGATTTCTCTCTTTTTTAACAGTCTTATAGATTTGGCAATAATCTTAGATTTTTCGGGGTCTTTTGTAGGTTGGCGCCCCCCACAACTAAAATATGTCAATAGCAAGGTTTTTACCGAAAGAGGAAGAAACTGAAAGAA
>JAGLZV010000085.1 GCA_023131215.1 Candidatus Methanophagales archaeon
TGGTCATTGAGAGTTATAGCGATATAGCTTTGCCCTGGAAGGGGCTAAAGGATTTAAACGCTGTTTTTGGTGTTAAACCAGGACAGATTTCGGTATACGACCCAGGGAAGTACCTGGCAGCGGTTCAACTCTCAGCTTCTACCTATTCACAGGAAGAACTCGCAACCTCCAGAATACTGGAATTGATAAAACCAATTAAAGAGGTCAGGGTGCCACCGTTCAGGTCCGATGAAATAGTGGAGGGGCTAAAGGAGAATATTCCTCTGTTTTTAGAACTTTAAGCTTTCGTTCTTTTTAATCCATTAAGGTCGTCAATTATTACTGCTGCTTCTTCACCCTTCTCTGAGCCTATAAAATATTCTATCCACGCATAGGTATCCACAATATGCATTTTACCATTTACCATAAATCAGCGTGAGGCTCTTCCTCCTCTTTATACGGCGATGCACCTCTACAAATTCCGAATCCGCTTCTCCTTCTCTTTTTCACAATTTCCACATCTAACACCTCATCCGCTGAAATGCCAAGCTCATCCACTGCCCGTTTGGGTATGATAATCCCAAAAGAGTCCTTCCATTTCTTAACCTTCACAGTTAAGTGTGTCATTTTATATCACCAAATATAGAAATAAAGTAAACGTATATATAAATTATACAGTTGTGGATAAGCCTTTGTAGCCAGTTATCCACCATTAGTTAAATGTATTTTACAATCTACACCACCCCGCAATACAGGTCCTTTAACATTTTCATCTTCCTTTATCTCTTTATTCGTTTTTTATTGCATCCTTTTGTTTATATTCATAAACAGCCCCATCCTCGCCACACTCGGAATGAAATCGGGTGCATCCCGGCATTTGATTTAATCGCCCCGTTTTTATAAACTTTCTTTTGTTAACTTCTCCTAAGCCATAGATAACACGTCTATAGAAAACGTACCGGAAGGACTCTTACCACTCTTCTGCTCCAATTCTTTGTATATATCTTCCTCGATCTTCCTCTCTACTATAGAGGTAGGACCTACACTTCCGATCAATACCGCCTCAAATTCGACAAACATCTCCAATGAGGGGAGCTTAGCAAAAGACGCAAGCGCTCTTTTATCTCCTATTTTACCAAGAGCCCATACTGCTGATTCTATTCTTTCGGTTTCTCTACCAGTATTTGATCGAAGTCATATCCGGCAGCTAAGAGCTCTAATATCAAATATACAGGTATTCTCGTTCCTTTTATCACCGGCTTCCCGCATAAGATTTTAGGATTTATTTCGATATGGGTCATTTTGTTTCTTCTCCTCCTTTAATTTATATTAACGATTTCTTGTTATTAAATAAAAGCCCCAACCTCTCCACCATCGGAATAAAATTCCGAGGCATCCGTTATCGTTTTTCATTTTGGGTACAGAGCTCTATTTTATCATAACCTGAACAAAAAATAAAAAAATAAGCAAAAATGCTTATCACCAAAGTTTCAAATCCATTTCCCTTTTCCTTTCCCTTTTTCTTTGTCTATCACTCTGATCATATCGCTGCCTTCAAATGGTGTTCCATCTGTTAATTCTCCCGTTACTGTTACCTCCACCTCTTCCCCCACTTCAAGTATGTCTTGTACAGCAGGCCTATCGAACTTGACCATTAAATCGACAATGCCATCATCATCGTATTCACCAATCTCGGTTGGATATGTCTCTGCTTGCACTTGATCATTTAACATCACAGTACTTACATTAATAGCGCTCACATCATAACCTTCTGGCAGTTCAATGTAAGTTGTAACCCATTTACCCTTGCTCTGTAAATTAAGCGTGTCTGGATCGAAGTCTATGGTCGTCGCCGTTTGTAGCATGAACTCATCATAAGTAAGCTCACCGTCCGCAGTAAAAGTATACTCAAACTCGCCATCGCCATCAGAATCTACCTGAACAGTAACTCCCTCTTCACCTTGGGAAAGTGAAATCCAGTCAATGGTGTACTGATGCATTGCCCCAGATACTGTAGGAATATCGGTAGCGGTAAAAGTGGCAGCGTTGCCATCTTCTACAGAAGTTATATCTAATCCATATGTTTCTGTATCTGTTCCTACTGCTCTGTAACGGTAAATATCTGTTGCATTAAAAATTACAACAATTTTATCTTCTTCATTGTATATTGAAGCTGGAATCTCTTCTTTTAATTCACCGTTTACTAAACCCGTAACCCGCCCTTGAGAATCATAAACTTGAAGGTAGCCGGGACTAAGTAACTCGGCCAGTATAAGGTATATATCTAATGGTAGATTGTCGCTACCAGGTATTCCTATGTATATTTTGTCTGCAAAGTAACCATCGTCTTCTAAAGCATTAGGAGGATGTCCTACCTTATCACCATTGTCATCAAGCCAAAAGTGCTTGATGTCTCCAGTTCTGATAAATGCCTCTTTGATATTCAGGCCTTGGTGCAAATATAACCAGAAATCTAAACTGGAATGAGAGAAGTACGGGTACTTTTTTTGATCGTCGTGACTTGACGCCACTATAACTCTATTCGACGCCGATATACTTCCAGGGGTATATTGACCAGTAATAAAACGTCCTGCATAGCAGCTATCTATAAAGATGAACATTAGAGTTTCTTTCGGAAACTCGTCAAGCATGTTGTTGAAATCGTAAGGAGCTAGATACTCTTCATCTCGTATAATCTCAAATACTCCTGCCTCATCAATATGACCAACCATATATATGACAAGAAGGTTACTCTTATCCTTGCTTAACTTATATTTCGCTAGTTTGAGGGCAAATTCGAGATTACTAAGTGAAGTGACTGTGTCTACTTCAGTCTCCCCATCATCGTCAACGTCTTGGTAAATATCAGAATTGAGATAGTAAATATGGTCATCGCTATATCCCAAATTACGAAGAACTTTATATGCTAAATTGCCATATGTATTGAATATCCACTTTTCTCTTATTCCACCCCAACCTACTACTATGATCGCATAACCAGGTTTAATCGTAATATAATTCTCAAAAGGTTCCATCAGCGGATAACTGTCATTATTATCGTTTGGAATAATGTAAGGAGAGTCACCTATTCCATCGTTATTCGTATCATCTCCCGTGTAATCGCTCCAGTGGTTGCCTAAGTAGTTTTCAAACTCAGAACCGTTGTAAGCGTAGGTTATTGGTTGAGATGAGTTCCAGGTATTGGTTGAATTGAAAGAATAAACATTATCGGTGTTGTTTATGAAGTTGTTGAGATATATATTGTTGTGGTTGGTATAGCCGAGTAAGATGCCGTACCTATTGTTGCTGGCTGTGTTGCCTGTTAATGTGTTGTTGGTCGAATCCACATTCAAGTGGATGCCGCAGCTGTTGTACGATGCGGAGTTGCCGGTGATGTTGTTGTTGCTGCTTCTAGGATACAGGACGATGCCCCAATCGGTGTTCGAGTTTGCGGAGTTGTTTATGAGCGTGTTGTTGCTCGAACAAGATAGGTAGAAGCCGTTGAAGTTGTACGATGCGGAGTTGGCTATAAGGGTGTTATTGCCCGAACAATCCAAGAAGATGCCATGGGTGTTGTACGATGCAGAGTTGGCCGTGATGGTGTTGTTGCACGAATGGCTGAGATAGATGCCGCAGCAGTTGGGGTTGTTCGATGCGATGTTGTTCGTGATGGTGTTGTTGCTTGAATAATGCAGGGAGATGCCGTGTTCGTTGTACGATGCAGAGTTGGCCGTGATGGTGTTGTTGCACGAATAGTGGAGATAGATGCCCCAGTAGTTGTTCGTTGCATTATTACCGGAAATATTGCAATGATCCACTCTGTTTCCAAGATATATTCCAACCCCTATGCCACCTGTCGTATTTTTAACGGTGAAACCACTTATATTCACATAATCCGCAGTCACTTCAAAGACATGGTCATCGGGATTAGCAGCTTGAACAATCGTTGAATCCGAGCCATTCTCTGATTGAATTGTCAAACTTTTGTTTACATTTACATTTTCGTTATAAGTTCCGTCCCTTACGATAATTGTATCTCCCGCTGTTGCATTATTCACCGCCCGTTGAATCTTTGCATAATCGTCTGGCACGTAATGCGTTGCTGCTGAAGCGCATCCAACGCTTACGAATGCCAATATTACGAATGAAACGCCGAATATCAACCCCGCTTCATATTTCCTTCTTTTGCTTTCTTTTTTTTTCACCTTCCATTTTTTATTCCTTATTCCTTTAACTTTAAGCCCCAGCCTTCCCACCCCAGAATAAATTCTGGGGCATCCGCTTTGTTGTTTTTCGCTCATCATGCCCCCTCCTTTTCCATATCTATTCCTTCCCACTCCAGAGAGTACACGCTGACTATGTCTTCGGTATCTCTTTTGTGACTATACACTACTTCCCAAACTATTTGATATGTTCCTTTACTTTCAATACCCCACTTCGTTGGATTAAAATAATCTTTAGGAGAAGGAACCGGGTACTTGGTAGCTCTAGGCGGAATGACTACACTACTGAAATGAAAACCATTTGTGGCTATTAGTGGCTTATCCCGGCCTTCTTTAGCGACACTAAATTGATAGCTTCTTATTGGTATTTTATCTTTTGTATTGTTTGTAAAGTAGAGCATGTGGCAGATCTCTTTTTTGCCTTTTGTCATTCTGATCTTGACCTCATTCCAAAACTCGAGAGGAATAAATTTCAATAATTTTATTTCCTCTTCCATTAAGTCGAGGACTTTTTCTTGTTTTTCAGAAGAGCGAAAGGATTTCCACATGCTACCTATCACCCCTATGATTGATACTATCACCGAAATTGCTAAGAGCTGTTGATACATGTATGGAACTTTGATCAAAATAGCAACACATATACAAATGAATATTGATAAAACTCCGTATATTGCATATTCTTTTATTCTTTTTTTTATTCTTTCTTTCATTCTTTACAACATCAAATCTAAGTCACATACCCCGTACTTAAGATACGGAGCCTGTAACCGTAAAAAGTTTTGTATGAAGCGTAATGTATCCTGTTTTGAGCGCTTTTTCCTTTTCCTCATTTATTACAACTACCGATACAGTATCAGTTTTCTCGTAAGTATAACCCTTTTGTCCTGATATATACTTCTCCACCACTTCCCAGCCATGCCCTACTGACCCGTGATAGCAACTCGGTGCCCACAGATGATCCGGGCACCATTCTCTAAGATGCTGAAATCTATCTCTTAGCAGTTTACTACTCTTCCTTTTTATCCGCTTCGCTATCCAGCTAACGGAATACTTCGGCGGATATTTGATGAACAAATGAACATGGTCAGCATTAACAGCCATGTCTATAACTTCAATATCGAGTTCTTCGCCATAGCGTTTTCCTTGTTTCTTTGGTAAAGCTTTCTTTTCTAAAGAAAGATTTCTGATAATCTCTTCCGCCACCTCTGCCACCTCGCCAAGCAACACTTTCCCCCTGTATTTCGGCGAAAAGACTAAGTGATCGGTCAACAATGACACCGTATGGTTATCATGCCGAAGATCGCTTCTTGTTCCCCTCCCCCCTTTCGCTTCCACTTCACCCATTGTTCTTAAGGTAACTACATGAATTGTCAAAACCCTATAAAAACTTTTCGGTTTTTCACACGAAAAAGATATTTGTTATAACAGTTCCATTCGTGAAATAAAGTAAAAAAGTCCGATGATTTGAATAATCTAAGATATTTCTTTAATCAAACTTTCTTTTCTAAAAAAGTTTGTGTGAAAATCTGTGTAATCTGATGGATTGTGAAGAGGAGCTAAGCAAATACAATGCAACTATACGCATACGATGCAGGGCAGTGCGACCCGAAGAAGTGCACAGCGAGAAAATTAGCACGAGCAGGCTTGGTAAAATCGGTTAATGTAATGCAGAAAATACCGTATAACACGATTTTGTTGGTTCCTATTGCGGAAAAGGCGCTTTCTCCTGCGGATAGAAAATCTGCGAGCAGCATAACCGTTTTTGATTGCTCATGGTCTAAAATAGCCACTTTTGAAGAGGCTTTGAGAAAGCTGAAGAGAAAAAAGCGGGCTTTACCATATTTGATAGCAGCGAACCCAACGAACTATGGCAAACCTTTTATTTTAAGCTCTGCGGAGGCGTTCGCCGCTGCTTTATTCATTATCGGCGAGCACGAGCAATCACAATTTATACTGCGCGGGTTCAAGTGGGGTGATGAATTTTTGAGATTGAATGAAGAGAGGTTACTTGCATATTCTGAGGCAAAGGACAGTAGTGAAGTGGTAGAGATGCAGAAAAGGTTCATGGACAAACTTTCTTTGAAAAAGAAATTCAACAAGACCAAAGAAAAATCAAAAAAGATTTAAAGAGAGAAATCCATTAAGTCTATAATAAAGGAATAACAAAGATGACGAAGGTGTGTATTATAGACGACGAAAACAAGGCAGGAGAACATCGTGTACTACTGCTACGTAAAGAAGAGGCAAAGGACATCTCCGCCCTCTATAAGGAAGTATGGCCAAAGGCATACGAGTATCCGAAGGAATGGCGAGAGATGCGTGCGATGAGCGAGGAGGAATTAAAGAAAGAGATGGACTCCAACTATTTCTTCTTCGGTGTTCGTATAAACGGTAAGTTGGTGGGTGTGTACAAAGCATCCGTAACAGAAAGGGGCTGTTTCGGCGAACAGCAGGCGGTTCTACCTGAATACAGTGACCAGGGTGTTGCATCGGCGATGTATGAGCAGTTCTATGAGTTCGCAAAAGCGAACAAGTGTAAGGTGAATTACGTGAATATCCTGGCGGGTAATGAACCCTGTGAGCGGGCAATGGAGAAGTTCAATTTTTACAAGACTGGAGAACCCTGGGAGCAAAGCAAGGGGATGCTCGTTCAGACATACGAGCGGAAGGTGGATAAAGAGGTATAAGGTCAGCAGAAACACCAAAAACATGGAGGAGTTCCCATGACCGAGGTTTCACTCATACTTCCAGCATATAACGAAGCAGAAAGGTTGAGCGACACCGTTCGGCAAGTTGCAGATGCTTTACATAAAATAACACCTTCTTTTGAACTCATCGTCGCCGAAGATGGCTCAACTGATGGGACAGACAAAATAGCAGCGGACCTCGCAAAAGAATATTCCTACATGAAGCACCTGCACAGTAAAGATAGATTAGGTCGTGGAAAAGCGCTAAACCGTGCATTCAAATTATCCGAGGGAGAAATACTTGCATACATTGACGTTGACCTCGCAACAGACTTGAGGCACCTTGAAGGATTAATAAACGCGATAAGAGAAGAAGGATATGACTTTTCAACGGGTTCGAGGAGGTTAAAAGACAGTAATGTGAAAAGGTCTTTTACGAGACTGATTGCGAGTAAAGGATTCAATTTTATGACAAGGTTTTTATTGAAATCAGAAATAAAAGACCATCAATGCGGATTTAAATCGTTCAAAAGAGCGCCGCTATTTGATATTTTGGATGTGGTAAAGGACAATCATTGGTTCTGGGATACTGAGATACTTGTAAGAGCACAAAGAAAGGGATACAGGATAAAGGAGTTCCCCGTGAGATGGAGGTCTGATAAAAAAACGAAGGTTGATTTGAAGCGCGATGTGATTGGAATGGGCACTCAAATTATAAGATTGTGGAGAGAGCTTAAAAATGATTAAGCCTGTTCTTTTTTAATCTCGTAATAAGCGTAGGAAACAGAAATCTCAAGACTTAATATATTTGGTCTTCTCTTCTTCCCTTATTATATTAACCACTCCTTCTCTCTTTAATTCTCCCAAAACTCTCCTAACAGTGTTGGAATTGAAGTTCCCTTCTTTCGCTATTTCCCTTGCACTCATGGGTTTATTCTTTCCCTTTAAAAATTCAAAAATTTCTTCTCTTTTCATGGGTTAAGAAATAAATGGGTTCTTACTTTATTTATATTTATCTATTTTTTATTTAAAAATAAAAATGGTAACATGGAAGAAGAAAAGAATTACTGGATTTGTATAGGGAATAGCGAGAACTGGAATATTACAAAAGAATACCAAATATGGGGTGTTTCAGAGCATCATAGGAATATAATAGGAAAAGTGAGAGAAGGGGATTTTCTTGTTTTTTATACTATTATGGAAAAGAAGGAGGGAGAAGTTATACAACCACAACTCAGGGGCGTTTATAAGGCATCTTCTAATCCCTTTACAGGGTATACAAAAGTGTTCAAGCACGTTGGCGCTGAGCTTTTCCCACACCGAGTCCAATTGGAGCCGGTATATGCCCCAGAGAATCCAGTTCCATTTAAAAAGTTGATTCCAAAATTAGAGTTCATCACAAATAAAAAGCGATGGCATACTCACCTATTTGGGCGTGCTATGCGAAAGATTTCAAAGAAGGACTTTGAAACCATTTTTTCTGCTTTAAAGGGGAACGGCAACTAACCAATGCAGCAAATAATACCAGAGCACTTTAACGCACAGGAGGCTAAAAGTAATTGCCCTATATGCCATGTTTTTATCGCTAATAGCTTGGGAGAGCATATCCGCAAGGAACATGGTGAAGAGGAATTTCGACAGGCGATATTGAAAGCAAAAGAGGAGGGTATGCCTGACCCTGAAATCGGTTCGCTGTTTGGCATTACTTTCAAGCAGTTAGAGAAGATTATAACTGAAGCATACGGTATCAATATTTCAATTCTCAAGAAACCAAAGAAGGTAAAACAATGGGTGCCTAAGAACTTCAAAGAGGAAACCACTACGGTCTGGAGTTTCAAGCAAAGAGGCAATTGGGCTACCCACAATGGTCGCTACCGAGGAAACTGGTCGCCCTACATTCCCCGAAATGTGATATTGAAATATTCAAGCCCGGGAGATATTGTTTTAGATTATTTTGTTGGTGGCGGGACAACGGCGGTGGAAGCAAAATTATTGGGACGGAGATGCATTGCAAGGGATATTAATCCTGCTGCTATTGGTCTCACTAAAGAAAATTTGGATTTCACACCGTCTGAAGAGCTTTTTGAACGCAATCCAACCTATGCGCCTGACGTTTCAGTAGGCGATGCTCGTGATTTATCTGACATGCCCAATGGCAGCATAGACCTCATCTGCACCCATCCTCCTTATGCAGGAATAATAAATTATAGTTCAAAAGTTGAGGGTGACTTGTCAAAACTAAATATTGAAGAGTTCTTGGAAGAGATGGGAAAGGTTGCTAAGGAAAGTTATCGTGTTCTCAATCCTGGAGGAAAATGTGCAATTCTTATTGGTGATACGAGAAAGCATAAGCATGTGGTTCCCATAGGTTTTCCGGCAATAAATGTTTTCATGGATGCCGGGTTCAAGTTGAGGAATTTGGTGATTAAGCGCCAGCATAATTGTAAAAGCACGGGATTCTGGTATAAAAAGAGCATTAAATACAACTTCCTTCTTTTAGCTCATGAATACTTACCGATATTTGAAAAGCCTTCAAAAAGGGCTCAGTTCACTGTGGAAGAAAAGACATTAGACTATTATGGGTTAGTTGGTCCAAATTTAGCAACGCCACCAATAAAACCAAAATTAGACGAACTTGAAACTACAACTGTATGGCTTTTTCCGAGAAATGAGTTTGAGCAGTATTTAAATAAAAATGTGATTGAGAGATATTCAAAAGGGGAAGAGCATTTAACAATATCTTTTACTTCTCAGCACGGGAGTCATCCCATTGTAACTGAAGAAGAGCAGGCAAATAAAGAATTACTTTTCATTAAATCCCCTTTTCTAAAGAATAATCCTTCTTTGGGAAGCATTGAATTTTATCTACAAGAACTGACCAAAGTTATAAATCG
>JAGLZV010000086.1 GCA_023131215.1 Candidatus Methanophagales archaeon
CATCAGTATTTACTTGTTTATGAGGTGATAGAATGAAGGAGAACATAGATCTGCAGGAGAACACTCTCAAATACAACCGCCTATGGGAAAAGAAGGAGATGAGTGATTTGAGGGATGGAAGGAAACGATGGAAGAAATTAGAGTTGCCTGTGGTGTTCTACCACACCACATTTATAGAAAACGCCATCTATATTTTGCAAGGAGAGAAAATCATTGCCAATAAGGGTTACTCTATTTGTCAATCGAAGAATGGATTCGTTTCTCTATCCGATAGAATAACCAAAGGGATTATAGAATTTTTCGGCAATGTCACTTTTGAGTTTGATGCACTGTCGCTTTATGAAAAGAATAAGTTAATCACTCCAAGAGATTACTGGATTTCAGAGGATGATATAAAAAAATACGATGAACTGCCTTTTTTTGAAAATGAGTGGATTGTTCCTGAAGAGCTTAAATTCAATCTGAAAGATATAAATAAGGTTCTCCTTATCACCAATAAAGATTTTAGAGAACCTGCTTTTGATGATATTATCCCCTTGTTACAGAGCAAGGGGACAGAATATACGTTTTTATCAGAAAAGGGGCTTTCAGATAATATATTGTCCGATACTACAAGATACTTTTTTAGAATTGAAAATTGGGAGAAATTTAAAAATGAGGAAGTTATACAGGCTGTTTGAGGTAATTTATTACTATTTGAAGTCATCCTATAAGATATGGCACGTTAAACACCTTCAAGAGGATGGTAACCGCTTTAGTAATAAAGGAACGCAGTGAGAAAAAATGGAGACATTCAAGGATTTTATTAAAGAATTGAACCAAAGGATAGGTATATCGTTACCTAAATCGTGGACTGCCCTCACCGAAGTTCAACTTGCTCAGAAATTTTTAGAAAAATTGAACGAATACTTTTTCCAAACCTATGAAGGCATAGGTACTACTACTTTCAATGATGACGAATTTCAATACTTTTCCGAATTTCACAAATTCTGGAAGGCACACCACAAAGAAATTTTGAATGTGCGGATTGATAGAAAACAAGCACAGCTAGCCGCTCAAGCGTTATCAAATGCTACAAGGAAATATGGAAGGGAGATATTCAGAGTAACTCGTAAAACTTTAGGGCTACATCCACAAGCTGTTGCACAAGTCAGGTTTTTAACAGCAAATCAGGATTTCCGAAAGCCACCTGAAAACCAATTCGAGAAGTATTTAGAAGACCCTATCGGATTTAATGCAGAAGAGATTGCCGATGTGCCGGAGGATTTTTTGAAATTCTTAGGCATGACTCAGTTATCGCAAACAGACAAACGTCTTAATTTCGCCAGAAATGCCGCACGATTCTTATTAGAGAAGCACATCTCTGCTTATGATATTGCGGAATATTTCAACAATGACGCTGTTCAGATAAGGGAAGCGCTGGTAAACGCCCCGAATATGGGCTATGGTCGTAAAAAAGCCAACATGTTCATACGGGACATGGTGGCATGGGAAGTATGGTCAGCACCCAGAAATTTTGACAGGATAGACGTTGCCAGCGATATCAATACAATGAAGTTAGCACTGCGAACTCGGATTTTACAGAGTGATATTCCTTTATTGTCTAGTTTCCTGGATGTGTTCTGCTACCAATACGGATACATTGACGAAATGAGTGCGAGAGCGTGGAGAGCGGTATGGGAAGAGTGGAAAAAGCTCGACCCCACCACGGCACCTTCATCACCCTGCCAGATGGATTTCTTGCTTTATCGGATTGGACGTGAATATTGCGATGATACTGTTGTACAATACACCTGTGAGAAGGGACATATATTTTATCACTTCGGAGCACGATTGAGAAATTGCCCTATTTGCAGAAGAACAGGGATTCGTACATCAGCAGAGCCAAAGAGAAGGTTCTTACCCTGCCAGTTGGACCCTCAGGAATTACCTCGGGAGCGAGGTGAACTTCTCTTAAGAGAAGATAAGCTGCTAAGGGTTTTCGATGGTGTGTGCATATTTGAAAATGTCTGTAAACCAAAAACTGAGGCGTTCCGTGCTTTGAATCCTCCAAAGTCCATCTCTATTAAAGGAAGAACAAGTTGGACAGAGTCTTATGCCTACCGAGAACGTGGTGGTGGAGGCATGATGGGATAGCCATAGCATACGATGAAAAGTGTAGCATGCCTTTATTTTATCCTCCGGGAAAGAAGTTATTTATTCTCCTTCACTAATATAACTCTACACTTAGTCCACTAATCCCTTCTATCCACCTGAAATGTTCCTCATTCCTTGTAACCACTGCTTCACAACCTTTGTTTATTGCAATCGCCGCTATAATTGCATCCGCACCAACATGTTTCCCTTTATGCGCTAATGTTCCACCAAGCTCAGCTGCTTTTACTGCATCAGTATAATCGAAGTCTAAAACTTCCATTCTACCAATCGCCTTTTTCAATTTATCCTTCGCTTTTTCCCTTTTCTCTTCATCTTTTATCACATAGGCACCAAATAAAGCCTCATAAACGTTGAAAACGGTAGTTGCATGTACACCCTCCGTATCTAACCTCTGTGTTATTGCTCTTATGGCTGATGGTCTTCGGATCAAATCAACGAAATAAGTCGTGTCTATGCATTTCATGCTTTCAAGCCCTCGTCTATCTGCATCCTTAGCCTCTTTACCGATTCTTCATACTCCGATACCTCGCTTAACTCCGGGTAAAGGTCCACTATTTCCATTAACCGCCCTTTGTTGCCTGTTAATCTCCTTATCACCTCTGAAAAACTTTCGCCTTTGCCCCTTATACTATTTAGTAGTGTATATACATCCTCCGACAACGAAATGCTTTTTGTCATCTTCTTTCTTCTCACCTCTCACAAAATTCTATTGTTCATATTATAAAAAGTTTCTACTAATAGAAAAGGAGTGAGATAAAATTTAAAAATGCATCCGTCTGCAAAGCATCCAGAAAAATACAGAAAGAACAAGAACAAAACCCCAGTAGCTTCATGGCTCGATTACGATTTCTTCACGGAAGAGCGAAAAGCGATAAAATCTTTGACCGTCATATTGAGAACCGTAGGCTGTCAGTGGCGGAAATGCACAATGTGCGGCTACTGGCACGAATCCGCAGACGTCACACAGGCAGACATTCTAACTCAACTGGAACATTCGTTACGAAACAGCCCTGATGAACGTTTCATACTCAAGATTTTCACTTCCGGCAGTTTCCTTGACGAACGAGAAATATCGAGTGAAACGAGAAAAGAAATAGCTGCGATGGTAAAAAAAGGGAAAATAAAGAAGCTAATAGTAGAGACGAGACCAGAATTTATAAACGCGAAAAAAATCGAGGATTTAAAAGTTGTTGAGCATCTTGAACTCGCTATCGGGTTAGAAACCGCAAATGATTTCATCCGCTCGAAATACATAAACAAAGGTTTCTCGTTTGGCGATTATAAAACTGCAGCGAAAATCGTGAACGAATGCGAAGCAACTGTAAAGACGTATCTTTTGCTTAAACCTCCTTTCATATCCGAGAAAAAAGCAATAGAAGACGTTATAAAATCCGCTGCGCTCGTCTCTTCTTACAGTTCCATAATATCGTTGAACCTCTGCAATGTGCAAAAATACACCACTTTAGAGAATTTATGGAGGAAAAAGTATTATAGACCTCCGTGGCTCTGGAGTGCCGTTGAAGCGCTAAAAGAGATAAAAAAACGAGACGAAAATGTCGCGGTGATGTCAGACCCCGTAGGTGCAGGGCATATCCGCGGTCCGCATAATTGTGGTAAGTGCGACCCGGAGATAACGGAAGCGATAAAGAAATTTAATATAACGCAGAACTTGAGCGTGTTAGAACGTCGCGAAGAAATGGATTGCGAATGTAAGGAAGTATGGCATGTACTGCTAAAATTTGATGATTTCCTGTTTGGCTCGAACCTTGCCAATCAAATACACAATTCCTACAACGATTATAGCGCCAATAGTAGGCGCTAACAAGAAAAGTACAATGTAGCTATTCCAGATGTCAGCAACCATAATTTATTATCCCTCCTTTCTTTTAGAATGGCCAATTTCCTCCCTATGGTGGTGGTATTTCACTCACACATCCGACAAAAAGCTCAATACGCTCAATATCCTCTCTATACTTCAAGTGCAGCTCGAAATCCTCTGTTTGTCCGCACTTAACACAAGGAGCAATCATGCCACATACAGGACCTGGATCAATACTGTGTCCAATCTGCTCCCCTTCCGAATTAAAAGCATGTGCAGCCATGCATATGTAATAATCCCTATCGTACTCATTTTTAATAGTTCCCGTGATTACAATACCAAGATCTCCCACATTAGCTGCATTAGGAGGGCAAATATCCTTTAGTTCTAGAAAACAATATTTTAGACGAGAATCGTTTAGAAGTATTTTGGATTTGTTCCCCTTGTAAGTGAAGTATTCACCGGGTTGTGGTGTCAAATTTAAATGTGGGATGTCCGTCATCGTAGGCATTTCTTTAGTAGGTTCTATCTTCGTAGATTGCCAATCGCTTGGTGGTAGCGACTTTCGAGGGTTGGAGAAGATCTCGACAACCTTTTTGCTCTCTAAATCCACGTATACAATTGCAAAAATTCCCGTGAGATTGGGATCTGGGTTTACATTTATGCTAACTGCCGGATATGCATGAAAAGAACATTTACCCTTAGAGCTGCTCTCCCAGTAGTCAACTCGTACATCCTGTATCTCATATTCTTTATCCCCTATCATTTCCAAGACTTTGGGATTGGCTAAGGCTATTCTCACTACTTCCTCCTCTTGCTCTTCAGTCAAAGGAGCCAATTCCAGCTCAAAATTAATGCAACCTCCTTGTGCTTCCTTCCTAACCAAATCTACCGGTACTCCAAGGGTAATTCCCAAAACCCAGGGTAGTTTTTGCTTTTGGGTGAGGACGTAAACCATGCACATACCACCACTTTCATTTTCTGCGGAGAGTGAGATTACTTTATATATCTCATATCTCTCGCCCAGCCATTTCTTTGCCTCTGGATTATTTATAGCCAATTCAATTGCCTTTGACTTTTCCTCTTCTGTTAGTGTTTGCTCTGACGAATGTGGTGGTATGGCTGGCGATGGCGGTTGTGGCTCTGCTTCATTTGGAGTCGATTTAAAAGCCTCGTCAGATAGAAGAACAATGTAGCCAACTGTCCCTATGAGGGCAACCACTAAAGCTAAGCTCACTGCTTCTACTAAACCAAGTCCTTGTATTTGTTTCTTTTTCATCGTTTTCCAAACAGTTTTGTTGATAGGAAAACCATCATCGAAAAACCAATAATTGCAAAAATAATTACAGTTAGAATTGCTATCCAGAAGGTGCTTGACAAGAGTAAGAGTAAAATAGCAACAAATGTCCCCGATACAACATAGCTCAGCAAACTATAACTGGTTGATGACCGTTTTCCTTTTTCTTTTGGTAAAGCTTTTCTTTCTAAGAAAAGGTTTCTCGTTAATTTTCCAAGTGGTTTAGCTGTGATAAAAACTACCGAGGGTATTCCCACTATAAACGAGCATAAAAGGATAGCTAAAAAGACTTTTTCCAAAATTGGGACATCCTCAGTAAAGCCTTCTCCTGCCTCAGAAACAAATTGAAAAACTAATGACGCTGAAAGAGTCCGTGAGATTTTGTCAAAAAACGTTGGAACGTGAATATCCTGTTTATAAACCACCAAGTCTCTATTCAGTTGATTAAGCTTACCAGAATAATAAGCATTCATTACGTATGCGGAGCCGAACAAATCAGCAACTTCAGGGCTAATTTCTTTCAATTCTTCTTCACTCAGCTCGATACCATAGTAAAAACCAGTTCTCGGCAAGAGATTTATATCCTCTACAACATCTTCTTTTATTATCCCTTTTGTGATAAGAAATATATTGACCTCCGAACGAGACCAGCCGGCATCAGAAGTAGCGGTTATCTCAAGCGGATAATAAAGAAAATCCGTGCTGAATTTATAAATCAAAGGTTTAATGCTCTGTTTATCTTCGCTTGATTCGATAACATCGAACACAAAGAATTTTATATCCCTGTTTAAGTAGCCTGCGACACTATTTTCAAATTCGGGTGAAATTTCAGTGTGCTCAAAACCCATCTCCGTGGTAAAGTTCTCCACCCAATTTATAAAATGGTTTAAATCATTTACTTTTACCACGGTTACATCATGAGCACCGAGTTTTTTATGAAAGGTTATCTCTATACCGGGCGTTACAGCGTCTCTTCCCAAGCTTTTGGGCAGTCCTTCTTCTCTTATCGCCCTAACTTTCTCGTTTATTATTTCAGTGAGTTTTGTGAATGAATCAAAACTACCCTCTTCGACTGTTGCAGGATTTGAAGGCAATGGTAATACTTCAAGAACCAAGGTAGATTCGGAACTTTTTGCATCGGTTGAAAGAAT
>JAGLZV010000087.1 GCA_023131215.1 Candidatus Methanophagales archaeon
AATAACCGGATATTTGTTTTTCATCTTTCTTCTATCTATCATCACGCCCCTCCTTTGGCCTCGCTTCATTTTGGTTTAATATTCAATCATAGAATAAGTAAACAGTTCTTTTTATCCCAGAAATATGCACGATTACCATCAATGTAATTCACCTCATGCTTACTGAGATTATACTTTTTTGCAACTTCCCCAAGGTTGTCGAGCTGCATCAGGTAAAAGTGTATGCAATTATCCTCAAATCTCCTGACGATGATTAAAGAGTAGTCCGAGTAAATATTTAGCTTTTTATCTTCTTTTTTGATAATATATATTTCCCGTCCATCGCTAATCCTCCATTTATTCTCCTTTTCTTTTTTAAGATAAGCATTTTGAGAAAGTGTAATTTCTTTTTTAGTTTTAAACTCATTCTTCAATCCTTCTGAGATGACCCCTTTATTCAAGTCATCTTCTAATTGTGTGTCTGCATCCATACTAAACAAACACCTGTCCGATGAAAAAACTACTCCCCATATCCCTTCCTTGATTATTACTATCCTGTACCAATCTCCTTCAATCGGAACGCCAGGTGCTGTTTCAACTTTTTTGAAGGAGAGTTCAAATCCATAAACCTCTTTCTCATCCCCCGGTAGTAAATGACCTTCCTGCGGCGAGAGCTCTGGACATGAATTAACAGGTCTGAAATTTTCATCACGCACCAAGTCCAAGATGAAAGGATAGCAGTAGCTTATACTACTGTTTTCATTGAATGTAAGGTGTAAAGATGCCTGAGCCTGTGCACGCTCGGATGTCGTATGTGGGTCAGGAAGGTTCTCAATAAAAAGCACTCCGCACCATTCTGACATCACCTCTTCCTTTCCGAGATGGTGGGACATTTCCACTGGAAAGAATGAAAGATACAGTATGGCAGAGATAACCAAAATCAGGATTAAAAACTCCACTACAACTTTTCTTTTCATTTTCTTATATCATCCCTCCTCAATGAATGCCTAAAGTAAAAATTCTGAACCATAATATATACAAGCAAATTGCAATCAAAAGTGGTAAAATTTCTCTTCTTGCTGCAAAATAACCTTCTATGCCCGGAATACCAATTAAAGAAAGCATATAAAGAAACTCTCTAATCTGTGGCAACCTTACATCAGCCAGGTCAGGATGGCTAACAACAAATAAACTAATAAAAATCCCAAAAAGGGGCAATACTCCTATTAATATAGACCCAATTTTCTCCTTCGTTATACAGCCATAAATAATTGGGACTGCTGGAAGGGCAAAAAAGAAAATAGTCCCAACGTATGTCCAATAAGTTGACCCAAAACCACCTATTATGAGTAATAATACACCCAGAGCGGCAACTGACAATGGTATGATTATCAGGCCGATTAATTTATTTTTCTTCATCTCTTCCTCCTAAAAATATCATCCTTTATTTACAACCTCCTTTGAATAGTAGAAAAATTCCAAGAAGTGGTTAATGTAGGAGCAAAATCAGGACCCGGGGGCTCTTTTTGGCCAGCAGTAATCGTAACTGTGTAGTTTGTTCCAAGTTGCAAAGGTTTAGCAAGGTAAAATGTGTACTTACCGCTGTAAAGAATGAGTTCCTTCTTGACATGGCTTATCCCCACCTCGGGCTCTATTTCCAGTTCTAAAATACCTGGCGGTCTGGGGAAACTTACCGAGATATAAGTATCGAGCGGTACCTCCTTAGCTCCTAGTTCAGGGAAGCGATCAAAAGGATGATACGGTGGAGGCATGAGCGATTGGTTAGGGGGTATGGTGGGTAAAGTAACATTTATTGGAGAACCGGGGTATTCTACTTTGGTAACAGGTTCATAATGAGAAGTTTCATGTATGAACGGTGATTTCCAAGCTATTGTGAATTTTCCGTTATTCAGATAATGAAACAGGCTAACTCCTGCAATGGCTAAAATACATACCGCAAAAATACCATAAACTAACCTTTTATTTTTCATCACAAGCATGAGTAAATTTTTGTATTTGTAAATTTTTCCATAGCTGCTATATGGATCTGCATGGTGAGCCCAATAAGATTGAAAAGATAAGCCATGATATTTTCTCCTTTGCGTATTTCTCTTCCCTTGTGTATTTGCCTTCCTTTATGTATTTGATCTCATCATATATAACTAAGGCATGCTCAGAACAACGTAATGAGCTACCAGCCATCCCTTCCGCTCCCGCTCTTTCATTCATAGGAAACTGGTATATAGACTCGACCAAGTGTACCCTAAAATGGTTATCTTTGGCTATCTCCGCAGCTTCTTCAAACTCGGAGCAAGCAAGTGAGAAATTTCTGGATGCACAATAGCTTAACCACGCTACCTCATCATAATTATTAAAATTCGATTCTTCTCTTGCATGCCCAATTAAACTCGTTCCTTTATCAGCGTATTCCATTCCCCTATCATAAACAATAGAATATTCTATCCAAGGTAAAGCAGTCCAAATGATGAATGATACTATAATAAATAATAAAACTCCTGCTGCAAGTCTTTTCCTCCTCATTCCAGCTGATTGTGTCAATTTCATTTCTAAAAAATATCATCATTTAGGCACATATAAACCCAACTCCATAATACTCTTCGCCGAGTCTGATGTTATATGAGCCTTTTTCACTGATAAAAGCCCTAATTCTTCCCCATTCGTCAGGATGCACTTTCAAGCCCGCTCGACCATTTTCGCTTTTATTTGCGAGCTCTATCGCTTTTTTAAGGGTGGGATACCTCTCTAAGTCCTCCTCTGTCAAATTAAGACAGTCACTCGGTGCGCCGCTCAATTTATGAACGCTTATATATTTCGCATAATAATGCTCGTGGGCATCATAAGCCATTAAGCCATAGAAAGCTAGGAAGAAGAACAGGAAGGATATGCCGAATACCTTTAATACGAAACCAAGTGAGCGTTCCCTCGAAATATGTAATCCAACGAGGAATAAAAGAGCATAAATTATCAAAGCAAATGGAAATATGGTTAAAGGTCCTCCAGAGGATTTGAAAATTATATAACCAAGGTGCATTTCATCCCCTAAGTAAAAACCTGCAAAGAAAGAGAGAATACCAATTACAGAGAACATGAGATATTTCCAGCCCCTTCTCCTTCTTTCCACCTCTTTCTTCCTCTCGTACCATATACCCAAGCAAATAGTTAAGACCCCGATTAAAAAAGGGATATAAAACATCCCCAAAGGTCCGATTAAAGGGAGAATATTGAAAAACATAAGAAAAGCCCCTATCATTGCCGTAGAAACCCCTAACATTTTACACACCTCCTATGTTAGATATTTCAATATCCTTAAAAGTTTTTTTTCTTCATTTTCACTTTTCTTTATAGCTCTCTCGATAACCCTCTTGGAACTTTTTATAAATTAAAATTAATACAAAAGCTATTACAGCTACTATTCCTATACTCAATGCTACTATTCCAATTGTTAATGGTGGCTTGACATCTTCGGCCACAATGATCTTCCACTCGCCAATCATCTCGCCATTTAATTGCTGGTTCTCCTGTGTGAGCTCATAAACCCAAATAACGACTTCTTTTTCTGTTCGGTGTATTGCGTACGCAGCAATTTGCATTTCAGGCACTTTTTCTAAATCTTCTATTTTAGATTTGATCCAAGCTGCCTCTTCATCAGTTGTCTCTTCACCGCTAGGAACTTCTTCAGGTAATAAGCCTACTGGGAAACCACCACAACTACCTAAACTCTTTAACATATACATCCCCGTCTCTTCTGACATCTCTTCTGTAATTCCCTGCACCCACTTACCTTTAAAATATCTGATCTTTGAGTTCCAGCCAGCAGTTCCTTTTTCTGCTACTTTAGCAATCCCATCTAAATCGTCATCGGTTAAACCACCGATTACATTATTACTTCGCAACCATTCTAATTCGGTTCTTAATGCTAAGCCCCAATCAAAATTGTCCAAATCAATATCTATGGCTGGTGCCAAATCAACATCTTCTCTGGTTTCGGTTTTAATTTTTGCCTGAGCCCAAATGTCGGGATTAAGCCCGTAAGCTTTAAGTACATTCTTGAATTCTTCTTCTAATTCTGGTGTTAAAGTGCTTTGATTCCTAACACGGATAGAAAAACCACTAAAACTTTCCTTTTTTTCGTGACTTTCTTCATCATCTTCCTCTTCATCGCTATTATTAAAACTCCAAACAGCAATATCCACGTTTTCTTTCATAAGTGAGCTTTTTAGATGCCCTACCTGAAATCCTCCTTCGACTCGATAACCCAAAGATTCAAGATACTCTTTATCAACTTCTTGCGTAATTGGAGGCAAATTATCTAAATCCATTCTTATCTCAGGATAAGAACTTTTAACAAATTTAGTTGGCACCTGTATTTTAACATCTAAATATTTTTGACCTTCCCCTTCTTCTTCCATTAAAACCACTGCAACATCTTTACTGTAATGAGAACGGTAAATAATAGCATTAGTTTCTATATAATCTTCAAAAGAAGGGGCTCTACTTCTTTTTGTTTTTTCTTCACCTTCTTCTATTGTTATTATCTTAATAGGTTTTGGAACAGCTTCTTCTCTATGCACTTCTTCAACGACATCAGGACTTTCCTCTTTCTCCTTTTCTATAACTGTAACATCTTTTGATTGTTTTATTCCGCTTAAATCATAAGTTATAGAAGGTTTGCTTAAAGCTACTTCTGTGGCAAAACTGTCCGTCGGGTTAAAACAAGCCATGCCTATATTCGGGAAAATTAGCAGGCTAAAGATTAGCAAAATGCTTATTCCGAATATTTTTGTTTTGTTCCTGTTTATTATTTTATTCATGTTTTCTTACCGCTCTTCATAAGCGATGAGAGTATAAAATACCCGGCAATAACACATCCAATTATGGTTGTGGTTGTTATAATCATTCTCCACATTGGACCTCTTATTTGTCCAGTCGCAAGAGAATATATTTGCGAAATCAATACCAAACAAATCATAATAAATACAATTAGATTTACTGTCTTTCGATTACCGGTTTGTTGTAACCTTTTTAATACGGACCCTAAAAATCCCCCACCAAAAAATCCAATTCCTATTACAGCGGGAAATCTCAAATCAAATGTACCTGTTGCTAAATACGCAAATAAAAGGGTTAGAATGAACCCTACAATCCCAAATAAAATACCTATTTTGAAGTCTTTTTTGTTTTTCATCTTCTTTACCTTACAGGCATATTAATAGCATAGATAAAATAACCCACACCCAATATTATAATTATTATACCTAATCCCAAAAGAATTTTTCCATAGGTTTCTTTTCTCTTTAAAGCGCCAAATAGGGCTAACAATATTCCCGGCAAAATTATAATAAGCGCCATCATTTTTTATTTTTTGCCCCCACAACTCAAAATATGCACTCATCCTATATAAAGCCATAGCATATTTACAAAATAGAAAGTTTTATATACTCTAAGTAAATATAACTGTACATAAAGTAAATAGTAAATAACTTTGAGGAGGATGATAGATAAAATGAAGAAAAAGAGTAAAAACGAATTAAGAAAAAGACAAAAGGTAACATTGAAGGCAATAGGTCTACTTGGCTTTCTGTTGTTTAGCGGCATTTTAGGTTTTATTTACTTTTATTTAACGGGGGATGTTGAATTAAATCAGATAAGTGGAACGTGGATTCTCTTTTTAATAGTTGTTATAATTTTCTGGGCACTTCCGCCAGTTCGGGAAAAACTTTATCAACTGAGTCAGAGAGACGATAAGTATAACAGATTCTTTTACAGGCATCCTATTCTGACCATGGCTATATTCGTTCTCATAGGGATGCTTGTAGGATTTTTGCTTTTATCATTAGGTATCTGGAAGTGAGAATATGCAGGCAGGCGATTTTTGGGTCTGGTATCTGTATTTTGTACTGGTTATGGTACTGTATGAAACAATTCGCAGACTACGAAGGAAGTACAAACACCTAGACAAAATAGAGTTTGATGAGCGAACAGACAGAATTACAAGACAATCACTGAGTGTATCATGGTTTCTTACATTTGTGACTATGGGACTTTTGGCATTCACAGACATTTTTAGACCAGAACTATTAACTGTCCGTTTGAGTATAGTTGTTATTTCCGGGATAATGATGGGGAGTTTCATAGTTGCGCATTATTACTACAACCGAAAAGGGTTCAAATGAAGAACAAAGGAAGAAAGAAAATGGAATTAAAAAGGAGTAAATGGCAACTGATTGTGGGCTCTATAATCCTAATATTTGGCGTGATTTTATTTGAGGTATTTGACCTGGCGTTTCTGGGAATGGGCATCATTTTCTCGGGCTTGATGTTAATTTTTATTGGCATACATTGGGCAAGGAAACCCAAAACAGAACTTCCCGACGAGAGATATATGAGAATTAATGAAAAAGCGGGTTTCAATGCGTTTTGGACTACCTTAGGAATTTCAGCGGTTTTAGTGTACATAGATGCCTATTTTCCATTAAGCCTGAAATTTAGAGAGTTTGTGACGTTAGTTTGGTTTGTTGGAATGTTCTCATTCATGATATATCGCTTTTACTATGATAAAAGGGGGATTAAATGAAAAAACAAACTATTATGAATGTAAGATGTGAGGTGGTTTGAGTGGAAATTGAAAGATATGAAATCTTTTTTATTGCAGGCTTAGCATTTGGCTTAATTGCTGTGCTTTTAGACTATCTATTTGATATAGCAGCAGTTCTTGTTGTGGGACTTGTATTTTGTGGAGTGGTTCTGCTTTTTATTAGCGCATACTTTGAGAGGAAATCGAAACCATTGAAGGATGAAAGATATAAAAGAATTGATGAGCGGGCAGGTCAAGGTGCGTTTTGGATTATCATGGTGATTATGGGGATTTTACTATTTTCAAATCGTTTCGGAGAGCTACCCGCAACGACTTTGTTCATTGGAATATACTCATTCTTTATATTTCGCTTTTATTACGATAAAAAAGGCTTCAAATGAAGAACAAACTCAAAGTTTTCAGAGCGATGCACGATTTAACGCAGGAAGATTTGGCAGAGAAAGTAGGGGTAACGAGGCAGACCATAAATGCAATAGAGAAAAGGAAATACAACCCTTCGTTAGAGCTGGCATTCAAACTTGCGAGATTGTTTGAAGTGAAAATCGAGGATATTTTTATTTATGAAAATGGAACTACGTAATGCGCTCCCGGAAGATTTCGATTTTATATTAAAATTGACTCGCCAGAATATGGAAAAAATCGTTACACGAGAATGGAATGCCGATTGGGAGAAGAACATTGAACCTAATTTTGTAAATATGTGGAAAACGCAAGGGAAAAAGAAGATTATTGAGGTAGATAATCGTCCTGTCGGTTATTTTTGGTTTGAACAACTCCCTGAGCCCAAGGAAATTTTTATCAACTCGATACAAATAGTTGAGCAATCCCAAAGAAAGGGTTTAGGAACCGAGGTCGTAAACTGGCTTCTTAAAGAGGCGAGGAATCGCAACTTAGAATTCGTCAGGTGTGTGGTTCAGAAAAATAATGTTCATGCGAGGAAATTCTTTGCGAAGAATAAATTTGAGTTCATTGAGGAAACAGAAAGTGGGATATTAGTGGAAAGAAGAGTTGATGTAAAATGGTTTTCAAGCACTTATTCCTTACCTTGTCTTCCTTCTCAATCTCGGCATCAACTTCGTTTTGACCAGCCATCCGAACCCAACCAGAATTAATATCGGCAATGCGTAGCCAACAAGGATTATCAACCCTCGTACCACCGACACAAACCCTCCAAATGCAGAACGAATAGCATCCCTTATCCCCCAGCTATGTGTTATTGGCTCCGGCTCATATAACGAAACCGAAATCGTGGCAAGCTCGACACGGTTCTCGAGATACTTTATCCGCCCGGTAAGCCGTTCGATTTCAGTTCGCACTCGCCATACTTCTCGCTCTACCTCAAGTACTTCCTTTACATCCTTAGCCATATCCAGAATCTCCAGTAACCTCTGCTCATGCCGCTCTGAATTGTTAAGTCTCGCTGTCAAATCAATATATTCCTCTGTAACATCCTCTCCAGATGTATCTTTTGATTTTACATCGCCAACGCACGCTATTTCGTTGATAACTGCAATGAACTTATCTGCTGGTATCCTGATTGTAATACTACCTCTCTTACGCCCGGTATCGGTAACATAGGAGTGCGAATCAGAAATGAACCCATTTGACCGTTCTACAATATCAATAACTGCATCAGAACTCGATTGGGAGTCTTTTACTTCGATGCTCAATGAAGCACGTTGAATTATCTTTCTTTCGGTATCTGTATCGGTATATTGTGATTCTGATGTTCCTCTTCCTGCCGGTGCGGGTGTCGGTGCTACTGCCGGTACTGGAAATCCTTTTCCTCCTCCTATGGCTGTTTCTTCTATACCCATCTCCGGATACACCGGATATGGCTTTGGTTGTGAATACTCGGTCGGTCCTGCTAAATCCGGCAATGCAGAGATCAAAAAACCTGCTGAAGCTGCTAATATACATAGCACAACGACAGCCGCTATTTTGGTATATTTTTCCATTTTTATTTTATCACTTACAAATTCTGTTTGTTTTTTATCCCTTATAAGATTTTTGTAAGCTACGAACCGAGTTGAAGTTATAGATACCTTTAAATCAGGCAAAACAAAAGTAAGACCGATGGTTTCGAATACAAACAATAACGGAATAGAAGAAAATGCCAATACCGAAGATGAAAAACTATTAATCCTCCCTTTAAACGACAAAAACTCCAAGAAAATATCACAGATTATTTCTAACGACACTGCAAGGAATATTTTAGAGGCTATCGCATCCCAGCCACTTTCCGCATCGCAAATTGCAGAAAAACTCGGCATTCCTTTGACTACCGTTCAGTACAATCTTGAGCGGCTTAACGATGCAGGACTGGTGAAGGTAGAGCGAACGAAATATAGCAGGAAGATGAAACCCGTGAAGATATACGCACCACAGCGGAAATTCGTTGTCATCGCACCCGGTAAGGCAGACAAAAAGGATATTATCGCTGCATTGAAACGATATTTAACGGTGATCGTTTTTGCTGTGTTTGGTTCTGCTGCGATAGAATTTTTAACGATGAAGATGAAAACTCCAATGCGAGGAATCGCTGGGTACATACCCGCGGAAGAAGGCGGTCCCCTTGCACCAATACCTGCACCTACACCGATACCAGCACCGGTATCCCCCGAGAAAGCATTAGATGTAGCTTTGGGATTCGATATCTTCGCTCATCCCGGTTTATGGTTTCTCTTTGGTTGTTTGTTTGTGATATTAGTCATATTCCTCATAGAATATTTTGGAAGGAGAAAAGAAAGAAAAGATTGAACTGAAGTTGAATCAGAAGATAACCAGGCTAATGGGTTCTAAAAATTTTCAATAGCCCCTTACACTTATCACACAGCTTATCCGGCTTCTCCTTCGCTTCATATAGCGAGTTAGAGAATTGCATAACGCAGTAGTTAGTGCAGTGTTGCAGTCCAAAAACATGTCCCATCTCGTGAACTGCTTCCTTTTTTATCAGTTCGAACGAATCAAGCCTGTGCGTTGAGAGAACGGCAGCTTTACCGGGTTGCGCTACTCCAAACACAAAATTCATTCCCTTCACATATAGGTCATCGCTTACTATCCACAAACATAAAGCGTACTCTTTTGCACTTGATATACCTCTGATAAGATAATTCAGGAGATTTGAAGCATCGTATTGCCTTCTATTTGCATGATACGCACCTTCTACTTCTATCGCCTCAGAATGAATTACTTCGGTTGTTTCTATCCCAAAAGCATCTTCAAGCGCTTCTTTTACTGGTGGCACATTTGCTTCGCTATTCTTATCGTAAAATATCTTGAGCTTCATTTTTCAATAACCTTTATATACCTTATTGCCAATAAAATGTTAAAAGAATGAGAAAAATAGTGAACAAGCCAGATTTGAAGCTGTTTGTATTCTACGGGCTGGTTCTTATACCAACTTTCTTTTTGTGCTACGAAAGGAACTTATCTTTCTTCTTTGTCATCGTCGCAATGCTTCTGACAAGTGTAATAGAGATCCCAATCTGCAAGTTTAGAACACGGAAGCCAGAATACAGCAAGCTCGAGGCAATGTGTATCGGAGAATTTTACGGCGTGCCAATAGCAGAGGAGATGCAAGAAGACAACGAAAGGGCATATAAAACAAGAGTGACGCTGAACATGGGTGGTTTTATTATACCCCTGTTTTTCTCCTTTTATCTGCTACTAAGCTATCCCACACTCCTGTTAGAAGTAGCAATGCCCATCTTGCTAATGACTATCTTTTCATATATGCTTTCGGAGGTGAAGGGAGGCGTGGGTATAGTAATTCCAAGCTATGTAGGCATCTTTGCTATTCCTCTTGGTCTCGTACTTGCTGCGCCGTTGGGACTCCCGCTTGAGAGCATAGCAAGGTTGTTGATATTTGTGCCGGCGATTTTTGGCATTCTACTGGGGATGTTGATAAGATTGGCAACGCTGCCCGAAGAACAAGTAGGAAGTGCTTTCTTTAATATCGGTGGCATCGGCAGTTTCTATTCTATATACCTCATCTCCCTTTTGGCTCTGTTAATTGGAGCAGTAGCATAGCTTGACATTGTCAGATTAACCGCAGAGTTCACGGAGAACGCAGAGGATGTAGCGGATAATGTTTATTCAAATCATAAATTTATATATTCTCTCTGCGAGCTCAGCGTTCTCCGCGGTAAATTTGAAATGAATCGTAATTGAAAATGAAAGAGGAGCAGCGAAAGAGAAAGAGAGAGAAAGTAATAATAAAATTTGGGGGCAGCCTAATAGAAAAAAGCAGGGGCATCATACGATTTCTCGGAGATTATGCCAAAGAGAAAGAAAAATACGAAGATAAAGCTCTAACTATAATATTAATCCCCGGCGGTGGACCTTTTGCAGAAGCCGTAAAAAATCTCTCAGCGGATATATCAATATCAGAGAACACAGCACATTGGATGGCTGTTCTCGCAATGCACCAGTACGGGCTTTTTTTGGCATCCGGTGAAATTGAGATACCAGCGGTTGAAAGCGTGGATGAAATAGATGGAGCTGGAGCTATATGCATATTACTACCCTATAAGATTCTAAAATCTGATGATTGCTTACCGCATACATGGGATGTTACATCTGATACGATAGCTGCGTTTGTTGCAAATAAAATGGGTGAAAAGACCTTCATAAAACTGACTGACGTTGATGGAATAATAGACGAAAAAGGGCATCTTATCGAAAAAATTCCTATAAAAGAGATGATTGAAAAAGAGGAGAGGGGATGCGTTGACGCTGAGCTTCCGAGATTTTTAATGCAGAACAAAATGAGTTGCATTATTGTAAACGGCAACTTCCCAAACCGAATAACAGATGTAATCGAAGGAAAAGAAACACTCTGCACAAAACTTTCTTAGAAAGAAAGTGTCGCAGAAGCTTTTTCTCGACGAGAATGCGGGGAAAGAGCATCTATATTTAACTTTAACCTCGTCTCCATTTCCTTATACCTACTCCGAATTGTAATCTCAGTTGTACCTGCAACCTTAGCTATTTCCTTCTCCGTCCGATACTCGCCCTCATCACTTAAAACTGCGGCAATGTATATCGCCGCCGCCGCCGTTCCTATCGGTGCCCACCCTCTGGCTGCTCCTGTTCCCTTATTCTCCTTTATTATTTCTATTGCCCTTTCCCTTGTCGCCTCGCTTAATCCGAGCTCGGAGCAGAATCGAGGTATGTAGTGCGATGGATCAGCAGGTGCAATCTTTAATTCCAATTTCCTTAAAAGGAAAATATACGCCCTCCTTATTTTCTTTATAGGACTTCTTGACACCCTGGCAATCTCTTTCAGTGTCCTTGGAACTCCATATTGCCTACAAATAATATACAGCATTGCAGAGACTAATTCCTCTATACTTCGCCCTTTAATCAATTTCTTCTTCTCCGCTTTTCGGTACAGCACTGAAGCTGCCTCCTTGATATCATTCGGCAGCTTGAGTGCACATGCCATTCTATCTATCTCAATAAGTGCGAAGGCAAGTGTTTTTTCACTACTATCCATATTTACCCATCGTAATCTTTTTATCCCCGCGGGCAATTTTGGCATAGGTGTGCTCAGTCCTTTATCATGTATTCTATAACTCATACCCGGTCCTGTTCTTACCCTTTTAGAGGCTTGCTCTGAATCATACGCACGCCATTCAGGTCCAAGGTCCACGAGATTCTCTGCAATCACTATCCCACAGTCGGCGCAGTAAAGTTCTGCGTGCTTAGAATCTGATACTACGTTTTTTGACCCGCATTCGGGACATTTTCTTATTCGATTATTATCCATATCAATAATTATATATGTTTTTCATCTATAAAACACTTTCCCTTTTTTACGACCGATACCTTTTTATATAACCTCGACGTATTTTAAAAAGCGCAGCGAAATTTAGCGAAAGGGATATTTATCAATAAATCGGTGAATACCCGCGATAACCTTTTTCTTTTTTCCCTTTTTATATGCCAAACATAATTTTAAATTCAACAGTGTTTTGATTATATAAGGATAAGAACATATCTTCCATACAGAAATAAAATGAGAACAGCGTGGCTGAAGATACGGATGGGGCTATGTGTATTGCTCCTGTTTGCGGTGATATATGCTCTATTGGTCGTTATAGCTACTTTCACCGGTGCGGGGACGCCGCTAATTTACGGCTTACTCGCCTTTGTAATAGTAGGTATTCAGTTCTTTATAGGTCCGAAGATAGTGGAGCGGTCAATGCGCGTTCGCTATGTTTCGGAACAAGAGCAGCCGGAATTGCATCGGATGGTGAGCGAATTAGCGATGAAGGCGGGGATTCCCAAGCCAAGGGTGGGGATTTCTGAGATATCAATACCGAATGCTTTCGCTTTTGGCACCTCCAAAAAAACAGCGAGGGTTTGCGTTACGAGAAGATTAATGGAGATGCTGAAAAGGGATGAGTTAGAAGCGGTTTTGGGGCATGAACTTTCGCACATAAAACATCGAGATATGGCGATTATAACGGGGCTGAGTGTGATACCGATGATATGTTACTTTATTTATTTCAGCTTCTTCTGGTCGGGCATCTTCGGTGGTATGGGTGGCGGTAGAGGTAGAGGAGGCGGCGGCGTATCAATGCTTGCTATCGCTTTTATTGCCTTCATTGTATATTTCATAAGCAATCTTATCGTGCTTTATGCATCTCGCGTAAGGGAATATTACGCGGATGCGGAAAGTGCAGAGCTTACGGGGAAGCCGCATGAACTCGCTTCTGCGCTATACAAAATGATTTATGGTAGTGCAGGTGCGAAGCCAGAAAAGGTAAAAAAGGAAATGGAAAGTATGCGAGCTTTCTTTGCTGCCGACCCAGTAACTGCGAGAAGGGATTTAAAGGATTTGCGCGCTGCCGACCTGAATAAGGATGGAAAGATAGATGAATATGAACTAAGAGCTTTTGCAGAAAGGGCAAGAGTAAGCCGTGCTGATAGAATGATGGAAATATTTTCCACGCATCCAAATCCTGTGAGTAGGGTTAAGAGACTGGGGGCGTATCTTTAAGGCGTAAATAATTCTGATATAAATTCTAAACACTAAACTCGAAATCCTAAACAAACTCTAATATCTAAACCTAAAACCAATCTTTTTTTTGGACTTTTGAAATTTGAAATTTGAAATTGTTTAGATATTAGAAATTATGATTTAGGATTTCCCCCCCCTTATTGAGCCCTTCACACTCTCCATCGCCACCCTTATCATCTCCACTATATCCCTCTCGCTCCACCTTGATGAATCTATTACCAAGTCGTAAATGGAAAGGTCGTCCAAATTTATACCATAATATCTCTCATATCGCTTATTTTCTGAGCTTTCTCTGTTTTTCATAGCGGAAAGAGCTTCTTCGTAGGTTGTTCCTTCACGAGTTGCAATTCTCCTCGCTCTTACCTCTACCGGCGCTTTCAGCCATATCTTTAAATCTGCATCGGGAACAAAGAATCCGGACAACCTGCCTTCTACAATGACATTCTCCCTTTTCATCGCCTCTTCTCCCTGCCTTGCATCTATTTGTCTATCGAAATCATCGTTATTTTCTGCTAATTTGTTAAATTGCTCTAACTGCAATTCCTTTTCATTCGCTATCTGTCGGAACATCTCGCCAGCGGAGATTAGTTCCATTGATAACCCCTTTGATAGCAACTTCGCAACCGTTGTTGTTCCACTGCCTGAAAGACCACTTATTGTTATCCGCATCTGTTTAGCTCCTTTAATAACCACAAGATTACACAGATTCTCACAAGATTCTTCTTTTCACCTCCAAATTCTTCTTACCGGATTTAATTCGTATCTTCAAATTTTCTCCTTTCTGTGTTAATCTTGTGCAATCTCGTGGTTCTATACAAATAGTCATCCCTTTATAACTCCAATAGCTCTAAAAGCCGCTACTCTCTTCGCTATTCCTGACACTTCGCAACTCCGAACCACCACTTCAGGGTCTTTATAAGCAGCTGAAACTTCCTCTGCCAGCTCACCATATTTATCAAACGGAATTCCTCTTTTCCTCCTCACATCTCTCTTACTTCGTTCTCGTGCTTTCACTATTATATTTCGCTTCGCCAGTTCTTCTCTCACTTCGATTCCTCGGTATTTCCTCATCGCCGCCGTCCTGCTCATCTCCCTGCCGGAGCCATGTGCACAGCTTCCAAAAGTCTCGAGCTTCGCTACCTCGGTGCCCACTGCTAAAAAGCTACGTGTGCCCATCGAACCAGGAATCAACACCGGTTGACCAATGGTTCTGTAAATAGGAGGCAATCGTTCATCGCCAGCGGGAAATGCCCTCGTTGCTCCTTTCCTGTGCACACACAACTTCTTCCTCTTTCCATCCACCAGATGCTCCTCCTCTTTCGCTATGTTATGTGCGATGTCATATACCAGCTTTATTCCCATATCCTCCGCTGGGCTTCGAAGCACGTCTTCAAACACTTTTCTTACCCAATGCGTTGCAAGTTGCCTGTTCGCAAAAGCGTAATTCGCACACGAACACATCGCTTCAAAATAATCCATGCCCGTACGGGATTTCAAATAAGCGCAAGCCAATTCACGCTCTAAACTGAGTATTTTCGATAATGTTGCATCCTTGCTCATCTCTCGTTCGAAATTTCTCAAGTAGAATGAGCAAACGCCGTGCGAGAAGCCCCTACCACCGGTATGAATTAAAACAGTCACCTGTCCCTTCTCTTCTATCCCAAATGCGTTTGCAAGTTGTTCATCAAAAATATCATCTACCACTTCCAATTCCAAAAAGTGATTCCCAGAGCCGAGCGTGCCTAATTGTGGAGCACCCCGCTTCTTTGATTTCTCGTCTATCTTCTCTGGATTCGCGGTTTTTAATCTCCCTCCTTCTTCCGTCCTCTCTATATCTTCCTCCCAGCCATAGCCATTCTCAATGCACCATTCCGTGCCACCCCTCAGCACTTCGTCTAACTGGCTATACGATAACCTCACTTTCCCTGACAGCCCAAGCCCTGCGGGAATATATTCAAATAAGCCGTCCAATATCTCTGACAGATGAGGTCTGACATCTTCCTCCTTTAGATTGGTTCGAATGAGTCTTACTCCACAGTTGATGTCGTAGCCGACACCACCGGGCGATATAACGCCTTCCTCGAAGTCCGTAGCCGCTACGCCTCCGATTGGAAATCCATATCCCTGATGCCCATCAGGCATAACCAGCGAGTATTTTTCGATGCCGGGAAGCGACGCGACATTGATTGTTTGCTGCAGCGTGAGGTCACTCTTCATCTTATCTAATAGCCCTTCTGCTGCGTATATCCTCGCTGGTACCCTCATGTAGTCTTTATACGACTGCGGTACTTCCCATACATCTTCCCTTATTTTTTTAAGCGGAATGTCCATCTTGAAACCCCTCCTTTGTTTTTGCCTTTGCCTTTGCCTTTGTAAGGGCAAGCGATACAAAAAGTGGAAACCAAATGAAGAGATGAATAAAAATTTAGGTGCTGACCAAACTATGCACCCATCGGCTGCGTAACAGCACCTAAAGCCTCTCGCAACTGTTGTTGTAGCTGCTGATATTTCTTTTGCACTCTTTCATCCTGTCTTTCCAAGGTCTTCAGTCGCAAGTCGTAGGTCTCCTTCCTCTCTGACAAGTCCTCCTTTACCAATTCCTTATCCACCTTTATCATCAACTCGCCAATGTTTTTGTATATTACCGAATTTTCATCAAGCTTTTCCAACTCCTCTAATGCGTTTTCACTGTCTCGCAACAGAGCTTCTACCTGCATCTTTTGATTACCCACGGCTTCTATCTGAACTTTAAGCTGCTGTAGCTGAGCAAGCTGGTTCTGCACCTGAGGAGGTATTTCGCTACTTCCACTCATAATTTAATTTTAGACCTCTATAAATATAAATACATCATGGGTAAAGAAGGAGAAAGAGTAGGGATATTGGTCATTTCTTATGGGTCGAGAGCGGCTGCGGTGATAGATGCGCTTAGCAGAAGTGAAAATTATGATGTGCGTTTTTATGTTGCAGACAAGCAAAGGAATCCGTTTAACGTGAGGCATGCAGCGAAGCACGTGGTTATTCCTGATTTAGATGTAGGGAAGATATGCGACTTCGTTGAGGCGAATAAAAACGAGATAGATTTTGGTATTTGCTGCCCTGAGAAGCCCATAATAGAGGGTGTTAGGGATGTGGTTGAGAGTAAGACCGGTGTAGCGATGATATGTCCTACGAAAAAGTACGCGATAGAAGAGAGTAAAATTTCGCAACGGCAGCTACTTGGAGAATGTTGTGCGGGGGCGAATCCAGAGTTTAAAGTGTTTCATCACGCAGGATATTCAAGTGTAAGCGAAGTGAAAAGAGCGGTATGGGGATTTTTGGATGAAATAGGGAATGAAGTAGCGGTGAAGCCGGATAAGCCTGCAGCAGGGAAGGGAGTGGGTGTGTGGGGCGACCACTTTACGAGTAGAGAGCAGCTATTCGAGCATTTCTCGTCCATCTTCGACAGTGGCAGCGATGTGCTAATAGAGGAGAAAATGGAGGGAGAAGAATCGAGCTTCCAGGCTTTCTGTGACGGTAAAAGAATCTCCGTCCTTCCTGACACGCGCGATTACAAAAGAGCTTTCGATGCGGACCTCGGGCAGAATACAGGAGGAATGGGCTCTTACAAGGATAACAAAGATTGGCTGCCTTTTATGGAGGAAAAGGATAGAGAGGAAGAGGAGAGACTGGTTCTGAAGATATTCAAAAAGCTTAGAGGTAATGGGAGCAACGAGGAGCTAAGGGGAATGCCTTTTTACGTCGCTTTCATGCATACTGCTAAAGGTGCGAAGATATTGGAGATAAACAGCCGACCTGGCGACCCTGAGATACAGAATGTGTTGCCTGTTCTGAAGAACGATTTTGTAGATGTTTGTTTCCGTATGATAGAAGGGAATCTTTCGCGGGTAGAATGTGAAGCTAAAGCAACGGTGGTGACGTATGCCGTGCCGATGGATTATGGTGGGTACAGGGAGAAATACAGTGGAGATAAAAGGGTGGATTTGAGTGGTGCTTATGCGTTGCAGGAAAAATATGGCGATAATTTGAGAATCTATCCGGGGTCTATGGAGTTACGCGAGGATGGGCATACTTATGCGCTCGGCTCAAGAACTGTTTGCACCGTGGGCGTTGGTGAAAACATAGCGGAGGCAAGGGAAATTTCGCTGGACGGCATCAGAAATATAGACGGTGCGTTGTGGAATAGAGGGGATATTGGTGCGGAGTATCATATACAGCGAAGTGTGAGGAGGATGGAAAGGGGAGCATTTAGAGGTTTAGAGGTTTAGCAGATTAGATAACTAGCCAAACAATACCAAAAATCAAAATCTTAGAAAAAATGAAATAGATCCAAAAGATGCAGAAGCTTATATTTATTTTACTGGTTTGATGATAAGATTAACTATACAATCAATTTGAAATTATTAGGCGATGTCGCGTAATCCTACATATATGCTGTACGCTCCTTTAAAACCTATTTATTGGCAATTGAAGGATTTGAGGAGTTTGTGCCAAAACAGACAAGAATAATATATGCTAAAGGAGGGTTAGGAGAGAAAGTGAAAGAGATGAAGATTGGTTATTAAAAATTGATAAGGAAAGTCAAAATGGATAAAAAAATCAATAGCGACCCAGAGCTAAAAGAAAGCCCGGAGTTTGAAAAACGAATAGGTATATGGTTTTATTCTACAAGAACAGAAGGAATAGGTGGAGTTATAAAAACAAAACCCTCTGACTTCTTCGTTCGTGAAATTACAAATAGAGTAGAAGGTGAAGAAGGGAAATACCTGATTGCCGCGTTGACAAAGGAGAACTGGGACACTCACAGCGTGATAAGAGAAATTTCACGAAGGCTGCGAGTCAGCAGAAATAGGATTGGATTCGCAGGCACCAAAGACAAATTCGCAGTTACCACGCAGAAGATAAGTATATGGGGTACCGATATTGATAAAAAGGAGCTGGAACGAGTGAAAATCAAGGATGCATCGCTAAAAATAATAGGCAGGGCAAACAAAGCCGTTTCTTTAGGCGACCTTTATGGAAACGAATTTGAGATTGTTATAAGAAGCATAGAAGGAAGGAAAGAAGAGATAAAAGGAAATATCGAGGCGATAACAACCGAAATAGAAAATGCTGGCGGGGTACCCAATTTCTTTGGTGTTCAGCGTTTTGGCATTCGCCGTCCGATAACGCATGTGGTGGGAAAATACTTGATAAAAGGTGAAATAAAAGAAGCGGTGATGTCTTACATCTCAGATATTTTCCCAGGCGAAAGTGAGGAGGCAAAACGAGCAAGGCTGCTGTGCAAGGAAGGTAAACTAAAAGAACTGAAAGAATGCTTGAAAAGAATGCCCCCGTTTTTGCGATACGAAAAGGCGATGTTGAATGAACTGGTAAAAAGTGAGAGTGAAAGTATAAACGAAGCAAATTTCCTTTCCGCTTTTTCCGTGCTTCCGAAGAACTTGCAGAAACTTTTCGTTCATGCTTATCAAGCTTATCTCTTCAATCTTGTTTTAAGTAATCGCATGAAGCAAAACCTGCCATTCAACGAAGCTTTGATAGGCGATGTGGTCTGTTTTCGCAACGAGTTTGGATTTGCGGCCATAGACAAGGGTAAAGTGGAGAAAGTCACGGAGGACAAAGTAGAAGGGATGAATAGGCTGATAAAACGTGGTAGGGCTTTTGTCACTGCTCCCATCTTTGGCTATGAAACTGAATTTGGAGAGGGTGCGGAAGGAGAGATAGAGAGGAAAGTTTTGGATGATGGATGCGTTGAATTGAATGATTTTTACATCGAAAAGATTCCAGAAATAAGTTCTAAGGGAACAAGAAGACCTATATTAGTGCCTGTGAAGGTGAAGCTAAGCAACGAAGAAGTTAGCAACGACGATATGAATCCCGGTCGAATTAAAGCAAAACTGAATTTCTTCTTGCCAAAAGGGTCGTATGCAACGGTTGTGTTGAGAGAATATATGAAAAGGAGCGGTTTAGCAGGTTAGCGGTTTAGAGGTTTAGATAGTCAGCGGTTTAGCGGTTCAGAGGTTCTGCGGTTTAGCAAGATTAGATAACCGGAAGACTAAGCTGCTAAAAGGACAAACTTATAATCTACCGAAAAAGAAGGATTAACGATGAAGAGTTTTAAGGAATTATCGCACATGAATTGGGTTTTATTCATGAAGACAACTTTAACAATTTGTCTTCAAAAATAGAAGAACTTTCAAAAATGCTCTCCTCCTCCTTCTACTCCAAAATAAATTCTGACCCACCAACACGCTAAACCGCTAATCCGCTAAGCCGCTGAATAACGTGGTTTGCCATTTCGTCCCTGTTATCTTGCGTAACCTCAAACATCTCGAACTCCTTTCTTACCCTCCTTACCAATTCGTGTTCCGACCTTTGATGAACCGCGACCAGCATAGACTTTTTACTTTCTATTGCTTCTTCCACAGCACCAATGAATTTCTTTGACTTCAATTCCATCGGTCCTATCTCATCTACGATGATTATAATTGGGTCGGGCTGTGCCAGCGCATTTTTTATCGAGTTCGCACCTATGGAATCCAAATCGGTGAGATTTACGGCGTATTTCCCCACCTTTACCTTTGGACCTGTCTGGCGGTGATGTACATGTGCCAAAATACCTTTTTCGCCAGTATTTATATCCTCTAAGGAGAAGCCTACCCTTACTCCTCCTTCACGGATGTCAGCAGTAAGCATGCCCCCCACAGCTATACCTTCAGCTTTTAATCTCTTTATCGCCGCTTTTATAATCGTTGACTTCCCTATCCTCGGCTTTCCGGTTATTCCTATTCTTATGCCCATCTAACCCTTTTCAGTCTCGTTCACTTTCTTAATTTCTCATCTTTCATTCTTATTATTGTTTTTCTCGTGAAAATCTGTGTAATCTTGTGGTTACAAAAAGAGCCAAAGTCAGGATAAAGAATACAACTGCCGGAATGAAGGAATAAGAGATACCAAAGGAGTAAACGAAGATTGATGAAGCCACAGGTCCCAACATGAGACCCAAAGTTTTTGTGAATTCAAATATGCCTGAATAAGCCCCATATCTCTCTTTTGGCACAATGGCCGTGACCCTTGCCTCGATTAACGGTTCTGCAAAGGCTGTGCCGATAGATACGATAAATATCGTTGCTAATAGACTTGAAATTGAACTCATAAATCCCAATGGTATGAGGAATATGGTGGAAATCAAGAAACCGAGATATATTATTTTTGATTGCCCGATTTGGTCGCTTAATTTTCCAATGGGTATTTGGAAAAGTAGAAATGGTAGGACAGAAACGGCTAACCAAATTCCTATTATGGAGGGGCTAAAGCCCTGATTCAGAAGGAATAGCTGACCAAATACCCATTTCACGGCGTACCAGAAATACAGTGACACGGTGCAGAGAGCCAAGAGCTTAAGCTCTCTCTGCTGTAAGAACTCCTTTAGCACTGGTAAAAAATCCCTCACTGCCTGATTTTTATTTGTGTTGCTATGCCAGTCCTTCATTCCAAACACCAAAATCAAAGGTACAACGAGCAGAATAGCCGCAAAAAAGTATGGTGACCTTATCCCAAATCCTGCTGCCAAAAAACCTCCAATTAGAGCCCCCATGAGCATACCTGCATTTGCAAAGGTACCGAAAAAGGATCTGAATTCTCCTCTCTTTTTGGTTGGTGAGATGTCCTTGATGAAAGCTTCACCAACAATCCATACAGGAGCCATGAGAGCGCCAAATGCTATTTGCAGCCCTATTAATAGATAAAAGCGGGTGTTAATGAAGAAAGCAAGGAGCACAATAGAGATGAGCCCGAAAGCCCCGATTAGCATTCGCTTCCTCCCGACTTTGTCAGAAAGAGTGCCAATTGGAAGGCTGAGTGTTAATCCTGCAAGGGACGACAGTGCTGCGATCAGTCCAACCAATGCTGGTTGTTCGACAAATTGTTTCAGGTAAAGCGGATGAACCGTGATGATAGCACCTATGAAAGAGCTGAAGAGGAGTATAACCGTAGAGAATAGTAGTAGCTGCTTATACGCCTGATTTTGTGGTTGCAATCTTGAGTTGGACATGAATATTAAGAGAGCACTATCAATATTATTTATGCATGCGGAGGTTGATGAGTGGGTGAGGAAGGCATTTGAAACGAGTGCTGATGAGTGCTTAGCTCTAATTGATGAAGCAAAGGAGATATTGGACGAGGAGAAAGAGGCAAGAGAGGGAAGCGGCTTGGTTCGCATTTCTCCTCAAGCAGTGAGGAATGTAGTAGTCGTAGGAGATATACATGGCGATATGGAAAGCTTTGTTCACATATTGAAAGACATCGCAGCTATAAATGCCGATAGGATAGTCTTTCTTGGTGATTATGGAGATCGGGGCTCGGAAAGCGTTGAAGTGTACTATGTTCTTTTGAAGTTAAAAGTTTCTGATGGAAAGGGGGAGCAGAAGGAGAAAAAAATAATAATGCTGAGAGGGAATCATGAAGGACCGCCGGACATGCCGGTTATGCCGCATGACCTGCCTTTTTTATTCACGAAGAAATACGGAGTGAGAGGGAAAGAGGGGTATGAGAAAATAAAGGAACTCTGGGAGTGTTTGCCATATTGCGTTTTGGTAGAGGGTAGATACCTGATGTTGCATGGTGGATTGCCCTTGAATGTGGCTTCTATAAAGGATATTGCGTTTGCACACGACTCGCATCCTGCGTCAAGTAACTTTGAGGAGATACTGTGGAGTGACCCGGTCGAAGGTAAAGGCGATTTTTATTCGATGAGAGGTGCAGGTAGGATGTTTGGAGAGGATGTAACAGAGAGGGGCTTAAGGGCAGTGGGAGTGAAAACGCTGATAAGAAGCCACGAGCCTTGCGAGGGAGTGGAAGTGAGACAAGGAGGAAAAGTTCTAACGCTGTTTTCAAGAAAAGGCTCGCCTTACTTTAATACACGGGCTGCGTATTTGATTCTGGATGAAAACGCGTTGATGGAAGCAAAAGATGCTGAAGAGCTGGCAAGAAGTGCTGCGAGAATATGGTAAGAAGGTTAATAATAAATACTCAAAAGCCTCTTATTAAAGATATGCTCACAGACCTAAAAAACGCAGACATCAAAGAGCTCTCAGAGGTCTATGATTCTGAAAACAGGGATTCGTTTATCAGTCTTTATCTGAATAGAGAGAGCCGGGACAATAAATTTGTTGGAAGAAGAAAAAACACCTGCAAATCTGTTCTGAAAGAAGATAAGGAATTGTCAGATAATTTTGAGAAAACAATGCAAATGATAGAGGAATATTTGAATAAAAGGGACAGAGAAAAAGGGCAGAAAGGACTTGTTATGTTTGCATCAAATATTCACAACTTTTTTAGAGTATACAAATTAGGGATGCCCGTTGAAAACCTGCTGATTGTGGATACATCACCATATATCAGACCTCTTGCAAGATTGGTTGATGAATATGAAGCATTCGGTCTTGTTCTTCTGGATAGTCAGAGAGCAAAAATCTATGTTGTTTCCTCAGGCAAAGTTGGATACAAGAAGAAAAAAGCAAAGGATATTATAAACAAGCATAAAAAAGGTGGGATGTCACAGGCGCGTTTTCAGCGACTAAGAAAGGGTGCGATCAATCATTTCCTCAAGGATGTTTCAGAGGATGTGGAAAAGTTGTTTTCGAAGGATGACGTAGTCAAAATTATTATTGCAGGTTCTGGTAATGCGAAAATAATGTTCAAAAATATCCTGCCACCGCATATTAAGTCTAAGATTGTAGATATAATTGACATGGATTTTGATGAGGCTGAAGATAGGCTTGTTTCGAAGGCTGAGGAAATCGTCTTAGAGGATGAAAAAGAAACAAGCGAGAAAAATGTGAGCAGATTGAGGGATGAAATACTGAGAAACGGTCTTGCCGTCTATGGTTTAAAAGAAACAGGGGAAGCGGTGATAAATGGTCAGATAGAGTTGCTGTTAGTTAGTAAAGGTTATAAAATAAGGGGATGGATTTGTGAGAAATGTCAGACGGTTGATTCAGGTGTAAAGGACAAATGTCCGTATTGCGGCAGCAGAACATCAGGGGTTGATGTTATCGAAGAAATCATTGAGTTTGCCGAAAGAACAGACACAAAAATTGAGTTTGTGGGGAATAATCATATATTAGATGAACTTGGCGGTGTGGGAGGATTGCTGAGGTTTTAGTGAAGCACTGCATCCCTTTGCCGTAGGCTGGCTTTTCCGCTTGTAAAATGTTTTTTCTGGATATTGCCTTTCATTTATATCTTGATCAACACAAAAATAAAGAAAGAAGAGAGCTTTTTAAGTTGATAGCTCTACTTCTCAACTATTTTCTTTATTCGTTCTGTTGTATTCTTCCACAACTTCTAACCCTTTGGTAGAAGTTTCAAAGCTTCTTCTGTTTCCATTACCGGGACGAGTTCCACATTGCCAAGATCATTCCAAGCAAAGTTTACTTGTAGAATAACCTTAGGATCAGCCACTTCAAACAATCTAAAAGCACGATTACTGCCGAGATCCGTCCACTCGCCAATCATTTTATATCCTTCGGGAATCTTTTCCGTAGCCCGTCTTTTAACAGCTTCGTCCATTTTCTCTGGTTCCCAAGTAAAAATACTCATGAACAACATTTTCTTTTTTCCACCTCCTTTTCTTTTTGATGCACTTACCACGGTACCCATAGTGCAGTCGAAGACTCAAATTTTCCTAAAGTTTGTTGGGCAAATCCCCGTGCATCTCGGATTTTTTAAACCATGGTTTTTTTCTTTTTGTACATACCTTTTCAAGCCCCATCCTCTCCACCTCGGAATAAATTCGGGGACATCCACACCTTCGCGTGTCCTTTGCTTACTGTTTTCTGTCTATTGTTGTCTGCGTTCAATACCTGCCAAAAGGATTCCTGCTGCGATCAAAAGTCTTGAGTCAACTGAAGTCTCGTCTACTATTGTCATGGTGTACTTGAGTACGAACGGATTAAAATGCTGTTTGATTTTAGCAACTTCTCTATTGTTTGCTAAGACAATATATGTTTGTGGGATTAAGTTGATAACCCTGCTTAAAAGAGCTGCTATTAGGCTGGTTTCTGTCAATGTTCCTATCTCTTTGCCTTCTTTGGAGAGGATAAACCATTCATCCTTAAAAATGGATTTTAGCCCTTTTCGCCTTAAGGCTCCCACAGCCTCGCCTGTAGTCACATCTTGTACATTGTATGTTGCGCCAATATCAAGAATTTGAGGAGTTTTTATGGCCAAAAGCTCTTGACTCTGACTTTCATCTGAGTATATTCGAAAATCTTCCTTTAGTTTAAAGGCTTTCTGTTTTGAATAGAAAAGAACATTTCCATTCTCATCATAGACATGAAAAACCCCTCCAAACAACTTAAATACTTTCCTGCGGAATAAGTACTGCCTGTGTCTAAACGCGGGGTTAATCCCTTTCTCAGCCATTTCTTATCACCTCTTTTTATGTTTATCTTTTTACTTTTTACTATTTATAACTATCCCATCTACCATATATAAAAGTCACTATACCCCGTACTTAAGTGCAGGCCCTGTACTTAAGCACGAGTGCCTATGGCTTAAACTACACGTTTATCATAGGTATAGAAAAGCTTTTCGATTTTTTTAATTTCTGATGCTTTCCTCCAAAAAGTTTGTTATAAAGCGTTATGTACCAGGTTTTGTGCGCTCTAAGTTTTCCTTTTCTTCATCTATTACTACTACTGGTACAGTATCTGTTTTCTCGTAACTATAACCCTTCTGCCCAGAGATGTGCCTCTCCACCACTTCCCACCCTTGCCCTACTGATTGCGAAGCGTTTTTGATAAAACTTTTCTTAAAAGTTTTGTGAACATGGTCAACACTCACAGCCATATCTATAACTTCAATATCCAGCTCTTTGCAAGTTTCCCTGATGATTTCTTCCCCCACTTCATCTTCTAATACCTTCCTCTTGTATTTAGGCGAAAAAACTAAATGATCGGTCAGCAATGACACTGTATGCCTATCGTGGTGGAGATCGTTTCTTGTCCCCTTCCCTACTTTCGCTCCCGCTTTGCCCATATCTCTTTAAGGTAAATTGTTTTTTAGAACTTTTCTTTAAGTACAGCCTTCACCTCTTTAACACATCAGCAACCATCTTAGCTATGCTAACCTTGCTGAACTCCGATTCAATCGTATCTGTTGCGATTATTTCTTTAACGCCGGCGTTGAGCATTCGCGGGATTGCATTTTGCACAAAAACCCCGTGTATGCATGCAACATAAATATCGTTTGCTTTCTGTGCTTTTAACATAGAAGCTGCTTCTGAGATTGTCCCACCAGTGGAGATAATATCATCTACGATAACGATATTTTTCCCTTCTACGCTTAGCTCCTTTGGTTTTATTTCCACTTTCTCGTTGCTTATTCTTGTCTTGTGCAGCACATCGTAATCGAAGCCGTAAGGAGCTGCAACTGCTTTTGTTAGCTCCGTTGCTCCTTCATCAGGTCCTATTATCACCGGATGCGCTATTTCCTTTTTCACTACATAATCACCGATTAACGAAGAAGCATCCAGCTCCTTCGTATCTACATCAAAATACCTCAACACACCTCTGTTATGCACATTAACCACATAAATTGTATCAAGCTCCGCAACGGCGCATATACTCCTTGCAATTGCTCTTATGGATATAGCTTCGCCTGGTTCGAACTTTTTATCCTGTCTCGCATACCCCAGATAAGGGATAACCACTTTTGTTTTACTTGCTTCTTCCACGGCATCTATTAACTGCAATAAGCATATCAGGTCGGAATCGGTTCGGATGCTCTGCACGATGGTTACTTCTTCGTCTTTCATGTCGCCCAGCACACGCGTGTATAATTCGCCGTCGGGAAATCGCGTGAACTCGCATGACGCAACTTTGCAGTCCAGCTCCGCTGCAATTCTTCCAGCTAAAACCTGTGCAGACATACCTGGTATTATTTTCATTTGTTATCCTCCGGTTTATTCGTTCTGGTTCTATTTATGTTCTTAAATTATAAGTATCTTGGAGATTCTCAGGTGTAAGTCCCAATCTCGCCACTGTTGTTTCCAGCTAATTACTCATACTCTTCAGATGAAGGTTTCAAAATTCATCACAACCCCTCATTCTTCCCACTTGACCCAATATCCTCCATCCTCTTCCACTATCCTCATCTTATCCAAATCCTCCGGATTGTCCAAACAAAACTTCAATATCACCTTAACTTCTCTCTTTCTCTCTCCATTTTCTTGTTTTCATCAACCCGATAATAACAGCAGCGATTGTACCAATCCCTGCACTCAAATAAAAAGCAAGAACTACAACAAAAGGATTGACATGAGAATATTTTAAATAGGGGGAACTTTATATATTGCGAAATGTAGGTTTATTCAATTCTATTGAGATGAGGCTTCATCTAATATACTTTTTGCTCTATCTTTGATGGATGGAATGATGAATGGAATGATGAATGTGATCTCCGGATTAATTAATCTTTCTAATATTGGCTTAGCATCCTCGGGTTTAACTTTTACTACTTGCTCAAGAATGTCCAGGGCTTTATCTTTGGCTGCTGGTACTACACTGTCTGCTAAGTGATTTAAAGTGGATAGAACTAGAACTAGAACTAGATCTGGATTGAATTTGCTAACCACACTCAAAATATTCGCTGCTTCTTCTCTTAAATATGGTTTTATTTTTATACAACTAGATAAATTATCTATTGTATCATCAGGGTCAGGCGAAATATCATTAAATGTTTGTAGCGCTCCATTCCTACCATTTAGTTCTTCGTAAATTTTAAATGCTTGTGCATATCGGCCTAAAGTCGTGGTATCCATCAATCCTGCTTTATCCAGGTATATTTTTGCAGTATTTGAGTTAATATAAACCACGACCCGCTTATCGGGCTTATAACCTTCTTCTTCTATTTCTTCAAAAAATTCAAGTGCTTTGTTATAACAGTTAAGAGCTGTATCATTATTACCTCGAAATTGTTCTAAGGAGCCATAGTTTCTATATATTTGTGCTATTTCAATTTTACTTCTCTTTTCGTCTTCGATTTCTTTTTTATAATAGACTTGTTGCAAAATAATATCCCGCGAAAGAAAGAGGTACTCCGATTCCAGCCCTCACTTCCAGTTCAACCGCATTTCAAATGATAATTCCACAATCCACACGATATCAACATAACTATATCATTGAATTCATCCTTTTTGTTCCGAAACTTGTCGCTCGTTATCCTAAATCGCTTAGCTCCGCCGATAGCGTGCTCTACCAGAACTCTAAAGCCACTGATAACCTTATTCTGCGCCTTCTCCTCATCTGTCAATTCTTTTCCCTTAGGCTTCTTCCGCGGCATCCTAACAGTCGCTTCTGGATAGTCCTTTTCAACGCCCTGGAAGGCCTTATCCAACCATAAAGTTATGCTTTTTGGGAATAGCCCCTGCGGAAATAGCTCTTTAAACATCCCATAATCGTGCTCCTTACCCGCCTCTGGTGGGCTCAGATAACCAATTCGCCTATTCTTATCGGTGATGACTATATTCTTGCGAGTATGCGCCTTCTTCTTGCCGGAGTAGTTCTCCTTTTGCTTCTCACTGTCTTTGGATCTTTGGATCGGTCTCTCAGTCCCATCGATGAATAAGTCCTTAACATTGGGGAATAGCTCAAATAACTCCTCCAAGCTGTTAATTTTCCTCTTTGGCAACACCATCTTTTTATCGAGCACTTTCTCCAGGATAGGTGTTAATTTCTGGACATTGCGGCATGCATTTGACCTGTCAAGCTCAAATAGGAGCCCTAAGACGTCAAAAGTGGGATAACACTTGAAATAAAAGAGAATGAAAAACAATTTTTCTGTGAAACTTCTCAAATTTCCCGTTCTGCCACCTCCTGGTTTCCTTTCTCTATTTCCCCGCTTCACGCCTATCTCATATCTAATCCACCCCTCCTTTTGAAGTTCTTGGCCGAAACTCTGCACCAGTTGATTAAATTCTCGTGCGGATAGCCCTGCCGTAGCTCTCATTAATCTATCGCTTTTTAAAGTGCGATTGGCGGTTATCATACTTGATAACACATATTATACCTGGTTAAAACCCTCTCAGTAGAGAAAACTTTTAATTAGCAACAAGTCTAATATTCGATAGAAATTTCGATAATATATTCTGCCAATTTGTAATAAGCATGAGATATCGACTTGGGATCAGAACCGTCTTCTTCCGGTCTATTAACGGCTATCTGGTCCTCAAAAGAGTATTTAGCAATATAAGGTATTGATACATTGTTGAAAAACGTATCACTATCTATATAAT